>JAVEUY010000114.1:0-7833 GCA_034005315.1 Ignavibacteriaceae bacterium
AAAATCGATGCTGATGGATTAGTAAAGACTGCTACAATAGCACGCGAGGTTTTAGAATACTTAGCTGATCGGACTGAGCCTATGCCTTTTACCGGCTCACAAAGTGAAAGTAATTCTACAACTAAATAGAATACCGGAGAGCGCAATGCAAGTACTGGTGCTATGCCTGATTTTGCATATACAGGCGAGGGTGTAAGAATAGCTGACGTTTCGGAAAATTCTCCTGCTGCAAATGTTAAATTACAAAAAGGCGATGTAATTATCGGATTTGATGATAAGCCTGTAAAGAATCTTACTGATTATTCTAATTATTTAAAGCAGCACAAACCCGGAGATACAGTTAAATTGACAATAACCAGAAACGACGAAACTCAGGAAGTTCATATTACCTTGTCTGAAAGATAAAACAGAAGATTGTATTTTCATTTTTATTCAGGTTCTCATCAGTTTGAGAACCTTTTTTTGTTTACCAAAATTTCTATCAGCTTATTAAAAGTTATTAAACTATTTAATTACTATGTTTGCTCAGTAAATAAATGAAAGTAACATAAAATAATCTGAACTTTTTTTTCTTGTTTTTTATATGATGCGCCTTTTTATAAATATCTTTTCCGGATTTTTGCAGCGTGTTAATATTTTATGAGCACTTTTATTAACAACTCTGCTAAATCTATCAGGACTAAATTTCTGTTTATTCTTCTTGGTGCGGGAGTTATTCTGTATGCTCTTTATATTCTTTTTGTCTCACACACCTTAACTTATGATGCACAACCTACAAATAAACAAATTACATTTTTTGTCTTGCAAAGAATTTTTGTTGGAATACTTTTTTTTATTGCCGTTATCAATATCACCAAACTTCCATTTAAGGAAAGCTGGATAGCCTGGATAATTTTTACGGGACTTTTTGCAAGATTAATACTTATTCCCTCTTCACCTATACTCGAAGATGATTATTACAGATATTTATGGGATGGCGCTGTAACTGCTAATGAATATAATCCTTATGTATTCAGTCCGAAGGAAGTGATTGAAAGAAATTCCGAAGTGCCCGAAGAAATTTTAAAACTATCTGAACAATCAGGCGATGTAATTCATAAGATAAAGTATCCGAAAATTAAAACAATTTATCCGGCTATGGCTCAGATAGTTTTTGCATTTTCGTATTATTTATATCCGTGGAGTTTAACCGGCTGGAAGCTGATATTGTTAGTCGGAGATATTTTTCTTCTTTTTTTTATTTTTAGAATACTCAGGGAGCTGAAACTCCCCTACTCTTTTGCCGCAATATACTGGCTTAATCCAATAGTGCTTCACGAGTTTTTTAACGCAGCGCACTATGATCTTTTTGCATTATTATTTACAGCAATTTCTATCTATTATTATCTTAAAGATGAATATACTACTTCAATTGTAACGCTGGCATTTGCTGTTGGATTTAAGCTATGGTCAATACTTCTTCTACCGATACTCCTGAGAAAATTCTTCAATCAAAAAATAAAGCTAATAACAAACCTTGCAGTATTTGCTCTTTTTCTTCTGATAATTTTCATTCCTGTATTACGGGCAGGTATTGATGAGAATCAGGGTTTAATAAAATACGCGGCTAACTGGTTCAACAACGCAGCATTTTTTACTCTGCTTAAAGACAGCATAACATTGTTTACAGATACTTTTAAAATCTATTATGTATGTGCTGATTGCATTGCAAGATGGATTGCAGCAGGAATAATTATCCTAACAACTTTCGTTTTAATCAGAAAGCCCGTAAATAACAACTATGACTTAATGAACAAAATTGTAATCGTTGTTGCTGTTGCATTTCTTATCAGCCCGACACAGTTTCCATGGTATATTACATGGATGATATTACCGCTTGTCTTTAGTCCAAAATATTCTTTACTGATGTATGCATTTTTAATTCCGCTGTATCACCTGAATCCGGTTGGTGATTATTTTAAATACATTCAGCACATACCGGTTATTCTTTTATTCTTATATGAAATTAAAAAGAAAAACAGTTTCAGAATTTTTAATTACAGTCAATTGAATAACGGTAAAAGACTGGTTTAATTCATCGGAACATCAATAATTATATAATCTTTTTCAGAAACTTTTTACAATTTGACTTCTCCGGAACCATTCAGTTTTTGTGATACCTACCAAGTTTATATTTATAAAATATGGTTAGCTTTCGCACTAAAATTTTAAGTTAAACTATGGCATTATTCTTTATTATATTTCTTACTGTTTATACAACACTTAACTATTATATTTTTATCAGAGGCTGGCAGGTTTTAGCCGCTTATTCATATCTGAAAATTCCTTATGTGTTTTTGTTTATCTTTATTGCTTATGGGTATGTTCTGGCAAAAGTGTTATATAAAGTCCTTCCGCCTTTATTGTATGATATAATTCTTAGTGTTGGAGCTTTTTGGTTTGCTTTTTTTGTTTACTTTATTCTTGTTTTGCTTTTAATTGATATTTTAAGATTGCTTAACGGATGGTTCAGCTTTTTCCCTGATTCAATTACAAATAACTATGAGACTGCAAAAAAGTTTACTGCAATAATTGTAATCACAATTGTTAGTCTGATTGTTTTTCTGGGCAACCTTAATAAGCGGAATATAAAAATAAAAGATCTTGAGCTTACACTTCCAAAGGGCAATAGCAAAATATCTGAATTAAATGTTGTGATGGCTTCAGATATTCATCTCTCACCTATTGATGGAGAGAAACTACTTACAATAATAATTGATAAGATGAATTCTCTTAATCCGGATATTGTCCTTTTAGCAGGAGATATCGTTGATGATAAAGCACTTATCCTGAATCAGAGAAGAATTGGTGAATCTTTCAGAAGATTAAAAACCAGGTATGGTGTTTACTCAATAAACGGAAATCACGAGTTTATTAATGGAGTTGAAGCTTCCGATAAATATGCTGAACAATTCGGAATTAAATTTTTACAAGATTCATACGAGTTAATTGACAGCAGTTTCTATATAATTGGCAGAGAAGATGCAGCAATGCCTCAGTTTACAGATAAAGAAAGAAAAAGTTTAAATGAAATTGTAAGCGGTCTTGATAATAACTATCCCAAAATATTATTAGATCACACTCCTGTTAAACTTGAGCAAGCTGAACAAAACGGAATTGACCTGCAGCTTTCCGGACATACTCATCATGGACAGATTTGGCCTGCTAATATAATCACAAGCATAATCTATGAACTTAGCTGGGGCTATATCAAAAAAGGGAAAACACATTATTATGTTTCTTCAGGTGCGGGCACCTGGGGTCCACCTGTAAGAACAGGAAGTTCATCAGAGATTGTGAATATCAAAATCACTTTTACTGACTAAAACACAAAAGTTACACCAAATTTAAATTGATCATAAGTAATTGGTGCTTCGCTTTTAAATGGCCAGTTCATTTTATCTTTTCTCAATTCATAAATGCCGTAAGCTAAAGCATTCTTTAGTAAAAAATTTACAACCGGTCCGGCTGCGGGAGATGATTTAAATATTTTATTAATAAATCCATCAAGCAAGCTCTGTGCGGCTGCTTCAAGTAATCCACTGCCTGCCCACTTCCAGAAAAGATGTCTCTGAAAAACAATCGATCGTTCATATCCTGCATCTAGTATCAGATTCCCGATTAATTTAAAACGGATTCCACCTTCACTGCTTGTTCCGAATCTGAATGATTTATCATAGAGATTAAGCTTTTCAATATCATCATTACTGATAAGCGACTGATTTTCAGGATATTTAAAATTAATGTTGGACCAGTTCAGTGTATAAGAATAGTAAGGTATAATTGCAGAGCTTTCACCGATTTTATATCCATAACCATGTAATCTGCCAAAACCGAACCTCCACATATCAGCCGCTATCTCTGAACCGGCAGCTTCTTTGCCGGCAAGTTTGTTGGATTCATTAGAAAGATATATGTATTTATATCTGTGATCTGTTATGTAATCTGAACTTCCAAAATCCCTTTCTTTTATATAGCCAAGCTTTAACTCAATAAGATTAGGATTTAAAAATTTCGAGTGAATATCGTCTCGATTAACGCTGCTCAATCCATATTGCAAAGAAATAGCCGGATGTGTATTATCAAAATCAATATTCCAGTATTTGAAATCCTTCCAATCGTTGCTTTCATTCCATTTCCAGTGCCAATCCCAATCATCAGGTGATTTGGAAGAATCCTGTTGTGCAATTGAAACATTAAAAGAATACAAAACTAAAAATGCGATAAATAATTTTATTTTTAACATAGCTGCCTCTTTAATATTCTTAAGCCTACTAAGCTCATTTTATTTTTAAAATCGAAGTGAAAAATTATCATTCATAATTAATCATAGAATAAACAAATCTTTAATTCTAATATATTTTCAAAGTAAAACTTTATTTACTTAATTAGTACAAAGAAACCCAACATCTGATTAGCGGACATTACTATTTATCTGTGGTTTACTAAAACATTGAAAACTTTTTATATATTTGATTGAACTTGAATAAATACTTTTTTTTATGACTAAACAAATACCAAAAGAAAAACTTTACACAATCTCAAGGCTTAATAAAAATTATCCTAATTATTATGAGATAATCAGGCTTCATAAAGAAGCAATTGAACAGCACAATGATATTTACATTGATCCTGAAACCGGACTTGCAGTTTTAACTGCTGAGTTCTTACTAAAACGCGGGTACTGCTGCGGCAGCGGATGCAGACACTGTCCGTATGATGAAAATGATTAATAAAAAAAGGCAATCGCCTGATTGCCTTTTAATGTTTGCTGATAAGTTATAACTACATAATTATTTCATCAATATAAGTTTCTTTGATGAGATAAAGTTTGATGATTCCAATCTGTAAACATAAACTCCGCTTGCAAGATTGCCTGCGTTAAAATTAACTTCATATCTGCCTGCTTTCTGCTGGCTGTTTACTAGATTTGCTACTTCCTCACCAAGCAAATTATAAACTGATAGTTTTACATATCCATCTGCAGGTATTGAATACTTTATTGTTGTGCCAGGGTTAAACGGATTCGGATAATTTTGTTCCAGAGAATATTCAAGCGGAAGATTTACTTCAGTATTTACTTCATTGGAATAACTAAAACTACCATCGTAATCTATCTGTTTAAGCCTGTAAGTATATTTTCCTTCACTAAGTTTAGAATCTGTAAATGAATATGATTTAGCTTCTGTTGTAGTTCCAAATCCTGCTACATATCCGATTTTTTCAAACTGTTCATTCTCATTCTTTCTTTCAACTTCAAATCCCTGGTTGTTGGTCTCAGTTGCTGTTTGCCAATTCAATTCTACTTCAGTTCCGTTTGTAATTGCTGTAAATGATGTTAACTCAACGGGAATAATATATTGCAGACACAAATTATCCCAGTATATATAATCATAATTAAAAGAATTACCGGAAAAGGTTATCTCTATTTGTGCATTTGATCCACCTGATGCCGGAGTAGTGAAATTACCTGTAAATAACTGCGGACCCACATTGCCTGTTGCATTTACCTGGTTATAAAATATAGTGCTTGTTGTGCCGCCATCATAAGTTACACCCATAGTAACAGTACCGCTTGGATCTGTATAATAATCAAAGGAATAATTAAATGAATAGAACATTAATTGATTATCAGGTAAAGTAATTACTGAAGATCTTATTTTTGATATTCCAGTAAACGAAGGAGACCATCCTAATCTTAATTCCGGTGCTGTACCTCCTGCATTTGAAGAATTACTTGCAGTCCAGTTTGTCATACCAGCCGGTCCGACAATTGTCCAGTTACTAAGATTAGCAAATCCTTCACACCACTCAACAACATTTGGATCTGTAACTCTTATATAATTTACTTTGGTTTTAGTGCTGTAATATGTACCGTCAGAAACAGTAAGCTTAACAGTATAATATCCAAAATCGGGATATACCCAGGTTGGATTTTTATCTGTAGCATCAACTATTCCATCATCATTAAAATCCCATTCCCAGGAAACAACAGGATTAGGTGCGGAAACAGATAAATCAGTAAAATGAACAGTTAATGGTGCATTACCGATTGTAACATCAGCCATAAAATCTGCAGTTACCGGTCCGGCAATATAACCTCTGTCTGCAAAAACAGGAATTATATGAACAAGATTACTACCGCCGTAATTAAGCTGATCGGCTGCTATAAATGCATTTGCTGCATCCTGCTGATTAGAACTGCTATTAGTCATAGAAAGTGCTGTAAGAAAATTTTTATCAGTAGCATTTCTTCCAATTAAATCATAAACAGACATCAGTGAAGAAGCCCACATTTGACCATCGGTATGAATAGTTCCTGTCAATCCTTCAGGATAATGTGCGCCATAATTAGTTATTCTACCAGCCCAGTATTGATTATGTCCATCCCAAATAAAAACCCAGTAATAAGCAGGATCAGAAGAAGTCCAATATCCTGTACTTCTCATATAAGAACTTGCCCAATAATCACCGCTTCCTTCACTCAATCCCTGAACCTGAGATAATGAACCATTTGTTAACCAATCGTGAAGCCCGTGACCAAGTTCGTGTAAAATAACGCCGCAGTCTTCTGCATCATCAACACCACCATCGCCCCAGGCAATTTGTCCGGTGCTTGGAATATAGTGGGCATTATCATCTCCGTTTAATCCATGCGGGTCAAATCGTACACCACCAGTATATTGAAACGGATGTAATGATATACCAAGTGTGTTGTTAATCCATCTCATAGCATTATCTATATGGTAATAAGCATTAACTGCTTCAAAAGATTTATTGCTTCGTGTAAAGAAAAAATCGCTTGTTGGATTAGTGTGCAGTCCGGTGTAAGGTGCTTCAAAATCTCTGATCTCTGCCCAGGGACCTTTTAAAATATATTCACCGCCTTCAAAAGAGATATCCTGTAATACAACTAATTCGCGATGAGCTGTCAGAGAATCAGAATCTGCATCATTGTTATCAACAAATCCGGTTGTGCCGTATGTTGTTCTTGCATGCGTAATCGGATCTGGAGCATATACATAGCCGCTTCCTCCTACTAATTCAGGTTTATGTTTTACAGGATCATCATAACAAGCAACATCTTCAGCTCTGAATATTTCTCCGGTTTGTGCATCTACCAAAATCTGCCATTCACCAAATAATTCTTCAGATGGAACAATTGTTACAACCTGAGCAAGTCTGAATGTTCCCTTGTTATAATAAATTCCCGGTTCGCTTTTTTCAAAGTTGATTAAACCTCTTACTCCTAAGTATTTCTTAGCCATAATCAATGCTTGTTCAGAGCTGATATTAATACTTTCAAGATCGCTAACAACTTTTTTGTTATAATCAAACCTGGTTCCGTTTGCTACAAAGACAACACGATTATCTTTACTGATTGTAACATTTAATCTTGAGTTTAATACCGGATACTGTCCGATGTATTGATCGAAATGAACGTGATATCCTGCAGAAGTTTCTCTGGTAGTCAAATATTTCAGTTCAGATAATTCGGATGAAAATTTAAATAGATCATGATTTGCTTTAAGATATTGCCGTGCCATCCTTTCAGGCGAATCTTTTGCAACAAGAAAGTTGGGTTTATATAACGCAACAGGTACACCTGTCTCCTGATTGATCCTCATATTATCTTTGACAAAAGTAACTTCGGATACATCAGGCACTATCTGTAATGATGAAATGACCGGCGGCTTTTGTGCAAAAGAAAAATTTATTAAAAAAAGAGCAATCATTAATGAAAATGTTTTTGGAAGATATTTACTCATTTTTTCTCCTTAATGGTTTTTAAAT
>JAVEUY010000115.1:0-7790 GCA_034005315.1 Ignavibacteriaceae bacterium
ATAAAATGTGTAAGCAATTTTAAATAAGCACAGTTTATTTTAAAACAAAAAAGCTCTTCAATTGAAGAGCTTTTTTAATAATCATAAAATCCAAAATTTTATTTTTCAGCAGTAACTTTATTTAAGTGTTTTGTTAATCTTGATTTTTTTCTTGCAGCAGTATTTTTATGCAGTCTTCCTTTTGCGGTTCCTTTGTCAAGAACAGAAACAGCTTCTTTGTATAATTTTTCCACATCTTCTTTTTTATCAGTAGCTAATGTTTTTTTCACAACAGTCTTAATCTTAGAGTCTGTCATTTTATTAAAATTTTTCCTTCTTTCGGATGAACGAATTCTTTTCTGTGCCGATTTATGATGAGCCATTTACAAAAACCTTATAATTAGTTAAAAATTGAGGCTCAAATATAGTTAATGGCTCATTTGATGTCAAACATAGCTTTATTAACTTTACCGGCAAAACAATTAGAAAATAGTTTAAAAACGCACTTTTTATGCTTAAGGTCAATGAAATATTTTATTCAGTTCAGGGTGAAAGCACTTATGCCGGTTTGCCATGTGTTTTTGTAAGATTAACATATTGTAACCTGAGATGCACCTATTGCGATACTGAATATGCTTTTTATGAAGGAAAAGATTTTACAATTCAGGAGATAATTTCTGAAGTAAAAAAATACGATTGTAAACTTGTTGAAATCACCGGCGGCGAACCGTTATTTCAAAGAGACGAATGTCTGGATTTGATGAAGCAGCTTTGTGATCAGGATTTTGAAGTCTTGTTGGAAACAAGCGGAAGTTTGTCAATAAAAGAAGTTGATCAAAGAGTTAAAGTTATTATGGATTTGAAATGTCCTTCGAGCGGAATGTTAAAGAAAAATCTTTATGAGAATATTAATTATTTAAAACCTGAAGATGAATTGAAATTTGTAATCGGAAACAGAGAAGATTATGATTGGTCAGTTGAGATTATGAAAAAATATAATCTTGAAAAGAAATGCGCGATTTTATTTTCAGTTGTTTTCGGAAAGCTTGAGCCGCTTCAATTGGTTAACTGGATATTGGAAGATAAATTAAATGTCAGATTCCAGCTTCAGATGCACAAGTTTATCTGGCATCCTGAAACAAGAGGAGTGTAATTTTGAGGATGTCATTCTGAATGAAATGAAGAATCTCATTCCTTCAGATTGGGTAGTTATATAATAAAATTAATAGATAAATATTAGAAGTAATAGAATGAAAATAGCAAAAGAATTCAGATGGGAAATGGGACACAGACTTCCCGAGCATTTTGGTCTGTGTAAAAATATTCACGGACACTCATATAAAATGATTGTTGAGTTTGAAGGTGAATTGGATAAGAACCAGATGGTGATTGATTTTTACGATGTTGAAAAAATTATAAACCCTTTAATAGAAAAACTCGATCATTCATTTATGGTTAATGTTAATGATAAACCGGTAATTGAGTTTTTAGAAAAAATAAATTCTAAAAAAGTTGTTGTTAATTTTTTAGCAACAGTTGAAAATATCTGCACTTATATATTATCAGAAATCAAGGAAGCATCTTTACCTTCAAATATATCTTCTGTCAAAGTAAGAGTTTATGAAACTCAGTTTGATTATGCTGAAGAAACATTGAGTCTAAATTGAAAGTGAGAAGCACTCACTCAAAAAAAAGATTTGATAAATCAAAATCCGGCAAATCAAATCAAAAAACATCTGCATTTAAAAGATCAGGACATGATTCCGGAAACTTTTCACGATTTAAACTTTTAATTGAGTATGAAGGCACACGATACTCAGGCTGGCAGAAACAGGAAAACGCAAAAACAGTTCAGGGAACAATAATAAAAGCAGCAACTGAAATTTTTTGTAATGACTTTATTGATCTTCAGGGTTCAGGCAGAACGGACAGCGGAGTTCATGCAATTTGTCAGGCTGCACATCTTGATGCAAAAACAATGCTTGCCCCTGAAATAATAAAAATAAAATTAAACGATCTTTTACCGCACGATATAAATATTCTTGAAGTTGAAAAAACAAGAAAAGATTTTCACGCAAGACACGATGCAAAATCAAGAAGTTATATTTATCAGATATCAAAAAGAAGAACAGCATTTAATAAAAACTTAGTCTGGTGGATAAAGGATAAACTTGATTTTAATAAAATGGAATCCGCATCAAAATTATTTATTGGTATGAATAACTTTGCTTCTTTTTCTGATGATGAGCCTGAAGAAAAATCCACAAAAGTTTTGATTGATGATATTCAAATAAAAGAAGAAGGTGATTTAATTCTGATTAGAATTGCCGGCTCTCATTTTATCTGGAAAATGATTAGAAGAATTGTCGGGGTTTTAGTTGAAGTCGGAAGAGGGAAAAAATCTGAAAAGGATATTTTGTTTTATCTGAATAATAAATCAAATGAACCTGCTAAATATACAGCGCCGCCATCAGGATTGTTTTTGGAAAGAGTTACTTATGATGATAAGGTAATTCAAAAAGATTTCACTTCAATTATAAAAATATCTTAGCGGTTCAGCGGTTTTGAGAGAAAGAAAAGTATTTAACGCAGAGATACCAAACCGTAAAGTTATCCGACAAGTTTTCTAAGCTTCAGAATTTCATCTCTTAGATTAGCAGCTTTTTCAAATTCAAGATCTTTTGCTGCTTTATGCATTTCATCTGTAAGCTGTTCTATCAAATCTTCTTTTTGTTCTTTGTTCATATATTTAAGAACAGGCTCGGCAACTTTAGAAAATCCGTAACTTTCTTTTACTTCTTTCTTCCTGATATCTGCAATAGAAGTTGAACTGAGAATATCATCTAAAGATTTATAAATCGTTGCAGGCACGATACCATTTTTTTCGTTGTATTCTTTCTGCATTTTTCTTCTGCGTTTTGTTTCGCTGATGGTTTTTCCCATTGAGTCGGTTATTTTATCTGCATACATAATAACCTTGCCATTAGCATTTCTCGCAGTTCTTCCCGCTGTCTGCATCAATGAGCGCTCACTTCTTAAAAATCCTTCTTTATCTGCATCGATTATTGCAACAAGAGAAACTTCCGGGAGATCCAATCCTTCTCTTAAAAGATTAACTCCGACAAGCACATCAAATTCACCAAGCCGCAAATCACGTAGTATCTCAACCCGTTCCAATGAATCAATATCGCTATGGATATAACGCACCTGGATTCCGATTTTATCCAGGTAATCAGAAAGATCTTCAGCCATTTTTTTTGTAAGAGTTGTAACAAGAGTTCGCTCTTTAAGTTCAACTCGTTTTCTTATCTCTGCAATAAGATCATCAATTTGTCCTTTAATTGCACGCACTTCAATTTCAGGGTCAAGCAAGCCGGTCGGACGAATAATTTGTTCAACAACAACTCCGTCGCTTTTTTCAAGTTCGTAATCTGCAGGAGTAGCGCTTACAAAAATTACCTGATCTAACATTCCTGTAAATTCTTCAAATGTCATCGGACGGTTATCAAGTGCTGAAGGAAGTCTGAATCCATAATCAACCAAAGTTTGTTTACGGTTTCTATCGCCGTTATACATTGCGCGTATCTGCGGAATAGTTACGTGTGATTCATCTATTATTAAAAGATAATCATCAGGAAAATAATCAAACAAATTTGATGGACGTGAACCGGGAGCGCGTAAATCCATGTGACGCGAGTAATTTTCAATACCAGAACAATATCCGATTTCTTTCATCATCTCAATATCAAACTTTGTCCGCTGCTCAAGTCTTTGTGCTTCAAGATATTTTTCTTCTTTGCGGAGAACGTTCAACCTTTCGGCAAGTTCCTGCTCAATATTATAAATTGCCTTTTGCATTTTGTTTCGGTCGGTAACAAAATATTTAGCGGGATAAATAGGAACTGAATCAACTTCGCGAATTACTTTACCGGTTACAATATCTATTATAGAAATTTTTTCGACATCACTATCCCAAAACTCAATACGCACTGCTTCTTCGTCCTGGTAAGCAGGGATAATTTCAACTACATCACCGCGTGCACGAAAAGTTCCGCGGTTAAATTCAGCATCATTTCTTACATAATAAATATCAATCAGTTCACGGAGCAATTTTTTCTTATCAATCTTCTCTCCTTTTTTGATAAAGATAATCTGTTTTGCATATTCATCAGGTGCACCGATTCCGTAAATACAACTGACACTTGCAACAACTATTACATCTCTTCTTCCTTCAATTAAGGAAGTTGTTGCTTTTAATCTGAGCCGGTCAATTTCCTCATTAACAGAAAAATCTTTTTCGATATAGATATCACGCGAAACAACATAAGCTTCGGGCTGATAGTAATCATAATAACTTATAAAAAACTCAACAGCATTGTTAGGAAAGAAAGCTTTGAACTCAGAGTAAAGCTGTGCAGCAAGAGTTTTATTGTGAGAAATAATTAAAGTAGGTTTTTGAGTCTGAGCAATAACATTAGAAATTGTAAAAGTTTTTCCACTTCCTGTTACACCGAGCAAAGTCTGAAACTTATCACCTCGTTCAACTCCTTCGACAAGTTGTTTTATAGCTTCAGGCTGATCCCCGGATGGTTTGTAATTAGATACAAGCTCAAATTGTTTCATTGTTAATCTAAGCTTACATCGTGAGCATGAAATGAGTTACTACTACTCAGATGACCTTTAAGAATAATTACATCAGCAGTATCAAATCCCTGAGGTAATGCGATTTCTCCATTTATCATCATTACTTTTCCGTTTTTATCAGAAGCGTAAAACACAAAGCTATCACCCTGCCTGTTAATACCGCGATCAACAACTAACTGAACACGGATTTCTTTAACTGCGGTATTGTTTGGATCGAAATCAGAAAAGGAACCGAGTCCGCTTTTAGCAAAGTAAAAGTTATAGATTATAAAAATGACTAATAATACTAATAATGGTAAAATTAATTTTTGAATTGTCTTCATTTCTTTTCATTGTTGTGATTAAATAGTGGGCAAAGTTAATGAAATTTAGTTTTAGTTATCAATTCCAAATGCGGAGTTGTTATTTGCAGCAAGTAAGAATTTTGTTTGGTTAACGGTATTAGCTTTTAGAAAGAGAAAGAGAAAAAGAAAGCCGCAAATTCAAAAATCAGCACAAATTATTTTACGGCTTTTAATTTAAAATAAACTTCTTCAGGTGAAAAAATTCCGGAGAAAAATCTTTCATACATAACTGGTTCAATATTCACAAAAAAATCCATCCATTTTAGAATTGAAAAATGAGATGTTATAAATTTCTTTTCCAAAACTTCAAACTGAGCACCGGTTTCATAGTTAGTGCGATGATTTAATTTCCATTTTTCATAAAATTTTAATTTACGATTTCCGATGTATTCATAATTATCAAACGTTCGGATTGAAAACGGAATTTTATGATCAGGATCGCCAAAATATTTTGTGTTTAGAAAGAACGGAGCATAAACAATCATTATTCCGTTTGGTTTTAATATTCTGTAGAGTTCAGTAACAGTTCTGTTGAAGTTTTCAATATGCTCAAGAACATGCGAAGCATAAATTTCATCGAAGTGATTATCCGGAAAAGGATAAGGAAACTTATTTATATCGTGAATCTGGTTTCCGCCGTAATCAACAATATCGAGATTAATATATCCTTCTTTAAGGTCTTTGCCGCAGCCTAAATTTAGTTTTAACATAACAAAGTATTTTTTGAAAAGAAATTTAATGTATTATAAGTAAAGTTTTACTTTAAAATAAAAAAAGCGGTACAATTAGTACCGCTTGAAAGGTTCAAAGACAAATTATTTTGAAATGATTTCAATTAAAGCACTGGCTACAGTTTTATCATCATCATCAAGCAGGAAGACTCTATAGAAACCCGGGTCTTCAAATTTCATATCGCTCTCAGAGTTTTTTGCAAAGTAAACATATTTCATATCAGGCTCAATCGAGTAATTAAATTTCTTATAGTACTCAAACTTTCCGGATCTAGAATTATATTTATCAAACTGTATAGATACATCTTCCAGGTCAAGAGCATAGTCACATTTTACCATAACAGTTAAATAACCGGTAGTAAATCTGTCACTTACGCCAACCTCACCATTTTTACCATATTTTTCACAGAAGTAAAGTACAGGTTCATTCTGTGCTAGAAGGTTTTGGTTTAAACCTAATGTTAAACCAAAAAGAATAAAGAAAAAGAAAAAAGTTTTTTTCATGTTTAGCTCCTTTTTTATTTTGAAATGTTGGTTATTATACAAATTATTATGCCACTTATTTATGTTGAAAATTTAATGTTTTTGTAAGATAACTTGTAAAAAGTACTTACGAACAAAGTAAAACAAAGGACAAATTTATATTTGATATAAAAATGTTAAATCAATATATGCTTGTCAATCAGTCAAATGCAGTATTTTTACACTCTGTAAATTATTGTTTTAAGGTTCAAATCAAACAGGTAAAAAAATATCTTTATGAATAATCTGACAAAGAAATACAATCGGGAAATAATTCACTATTGTTTTGATATGGATGGAACTCTGATCGATTCCGGTAAAACAATATTTAATTCAACTGTATTAACACTTGATATGCTTGGAATAAAACATAACCTTGATGAAAAAGTTTTCTCATCAAGAATAGGACAGCATTTCGGGGAAATATTTGATGCGTTTGGTATTGAAGTAACGGATTTTGAAAAGTTCATAGCTCATTATAAAAAAATATATTTCCAACAACTGGAACATTCATCTCTTTATCCGGGAGTAACAGAGGTTCTGCATCATCTGAAAAATAAGAATATGTTTATTTCACTTCTTACTACCAAAGCGCAAGATCAGACAGAAATTATTTTAGATTATTTTAACCTTACAGGATATTTTGATTATGTTATGGGAAGAAGAGACGGCATTCCTTACAAGCCATCACCTGAGCCGTTAGAAATTATCTGCAGACATCTTAATATTGATATTAAAAAAACTATTATGATCGGGGATACAGAATTAGATATTCAATGCGGCAAAAGCTCAGGCAGTTTAACTTGCGGAGTTGAATATGGATATCGGACAAAAAAGTTACTGGAATATGAAAAGCCGGATTATATAATCAGCTCAATTAAAGAAATACTTGGGATATAATATTTTTTTCCCTACCTGCATTTACCGTTTTTATCTTTAGTATAAATACTCCTGATAAATAGCTACACAAATTCATTTTACCTGCTCTGTTTACTTCTTGAAAGAGAGAAACCAATTGTTAAACTTGATATTACTAAACAAATGTGAAATAATATTAAGACGCAAACGCACTATTATAATCAGATAATATAATTTATTCTATGGAACATTTTTTGAAACCAGACAGGATAAAAATATATGTAACAGAACATTGCGGTGCTGTTAACAGTCTTTTTATCCATAAAAAAGTAAAATTGCCTTTATTATGATTTTTGATTCAGGGCGCCCACATATAGCAATTGTCGGCAGAAGAAACGTTGGTAAATCCTTACTAATAAATTCTCTGCTGAAACAGAATGTTACCAAAGTATCTGAAGTTGCCGGAACAACCGTTGATCCTCTTACAACAAAGTTTGAACTTTTACCATACGGACCGGTTGTAATTGTTGATACCGCTGGTATTGATGATGAAGGTGAACTAGGAAGGAAGCGGATAACCGAAACAATTAAAGTCCTTTCGGGTTCGGATTTTGCATTAGTTGTAATTGATGCCCGGGAAACTTTGCACAGTAAAGAACTTGAGCTGTTTAGTTATCTTGACAAGATTCAGATAAATTACATAGTGGTAGTA
>JAVEUY010000116.1:0-7733 GCA_034005315.1 Ignavibacteriaceae bacterium
TCCGGAAATCCATACAATATTTTCCTTTGGTACTTCAATTATTTCAGGAAAAGTTCTTTGAACCTGAGCAAGGATCGAATAATTACCACATCCGGGACACCATCTTACTTCCTGGTCAGATGCAAAATCTTTAGCATTTAATTTTTCTGTCTTCGTCTCAACTTTATTTTCCATTACTTCCTCCGTGGACTTCTTTAATCTTATTTAAAATATAGGATACTCTTAAAGGCAATCCTCTCATCATATTAAATTGTTCTACTTCAACCAGATATTCACTTCTTAACAACTTAGCAAGCTGTCCAAGGTTAATTTCAGGCACGAGTACTTTTTTAAAGCTCTTTAATACCTCTCTGGTATTTTTTGGAAATGGATTGAGATATTGTAAATGAGCCTGAGAAACATTGTAACCTAAAATTCTTGCTTTTACTACAGCTTCTTTAATAGAGCCGTAAGTTCCGCCCCAACCAAGAACTAAAAGGTCACCTGATTGGTCTCCATCAACTTCAAGCAGTGGAATATCGTTTTCAATATTTTTTATTTTTTCAGCTCTTAACCTGCTCATTTTATTATGATTTTCAGGATCATAACTTACGTTACCTGTAATATCAGCTTTTTCAAGACCGCCGATTCTGTGTTCGAGATCAGGTGTTCCTGGTATTGCCCAGGGTCTTGCTAAGAATTCATTTCTTGAATATGGATAAAAACCTTCTTTTTCAGTTCTTAGTTTTACTTCTATTTTAGGCAGACTATCTACCTTTGGAATTCTCCATGGTTCACTGCCGTTTGCCAGATATCCATCGGTTAAAAGAATAACCGGTGTCATATATTTTAGGGCAATTCTTGATGCTTCAATTGCCATATAGAAACAATCCCTTGGTGTCTTTGCTGCAATCACTGCTACAGGAGATTCACCGTTCCTGCCCAAAACAGCTTGTAAAAGATCTGCTTGTTCAGTTTTGGTAGGTAAACCTGTGCTTGGTCCGCCTCTTTGAACATTAATAATTACCAACGGTAATTCAGTCATTACTGCAAGACCAATTGCTTCGGTTTTTAAAGCCAATCCCGGACCACTGGTTGAAGTTATCGCAAGATTACCAGCAAAAGAAGCGCCTATCGCAGTAGCTATACCAGCAATTTCATCTTCTGCCTGAAATGTTTTAACATTAAAATTCTTATATGTACTTAAGAACTGTAAAATATCTGTAGCAGGAGTAATTGGGTAAGAACCTAAAAACAATGGCAATCCGCTTTTTACTGATGCTGTAAGAAATCCCAATGCTGTAGCTTCATTACCTGAAATATTTCTGTAAGTACCTTTCGGAAGTTTTGCAGGTTCAACAGCATAACGGGTTGAAAAGACTTCTGTCATCTCCCCGTAGTTGTATCCTGCATGCAAAGCTTTTGTATTTGCTTCAATAAATTGAGGATTCTTTGCAAACTTTTCTTCGATCCACTTGTGAGTATTTTCAAGGGGTCTGTTATATAACCAATACATCAGCCCAAGTGCAAAAAAGTTTTTACATCTTGCAACTTCTTTTGGTGATAACTTAGTACCTTTTAGTGCATTTTCAGTTAATGAAGTTATTGGTACCATAAAGACTGTTATACCTTCAAGAGTATTATCTTCCAATGGATTTGAATCATAATGTGCAAGCTTTAAATTCTTTGAATCAAAAGCATCACTGTTAACGATTATCATTCCGTTTTTCTTTAACTCAGAAATATTCTTCTTTAAGGCGGCAGGATTCATAGCTACTAAAACATCCGGCTGATCACCGGGAGTATGAATATTCTCACTGCTAAAGTGTAATTGAAATCCGCTGACACCATATATTGTTCCGGCAGGTGCGCGTATTTCGGCAGGATAGTCGGGCAGAGTTTTTAAATCATTACCTACCCAGGCTGTAGTATCACTAAATTGAGAACCGGTAAGTTGCATGCCATCACCAGAGTCTCCGGCAAATCTTACGGTAACCTCTTCTATTATTTGTAATTCTTTTTCGTTTGTCATTTCGCTTACTCTTAAAATTAATAATTTGCTAATACTAAACTAATAAGACTGTTTAGATTTTACAATCTATTTAATAAACAGTTGAACTATATCATAAGTCAACTATTTACATTCGCCAACCTTGAACCAATGGAAATCTTCTGCCATATCCAAAGGCTTTTGAAGATATTCTAAGTGCGGGTGCGGATTGGTTTCGTTTAAACTCGTTTGTATCAACCATTCTTAAAATCTTCTTTACTAATGCGTCATTATTTATAACTTTATTAATTTCATCAAATTCTTTGTTCTCTTCTAAATACATTTTTAATATTTTGTCAAGTATTTCGTAAGGAGGTAAAGTATCCTGATCAGTTTGATTTGGTCTTAATTCTGCTGACGGTGCTTTAATAAAAATATTTTTAGGAATTATTTCTTCTTTTCTGTTGATATAATTTGCAATCCGATAAACATCTGTTTTATACACATCAGCAATAACAGCAATTCCGCCGCACATATCTCCGTATAAAGTACAATAACCAACAGCAATCTCAGATTTATTACCGGTTGTAAGCAGAAGATGACCAAAGTTGTTAGAGTAAGTCATCAGGTAAACTCCTCTTATTCTTGCTTGTAAATTTTCTTCTGTTATAGATTTTACATCAGAGTTTAAAACAGTATTTAACTGAGTTAAAGTTTCATCAACAACCGGCTGAATGCTTACATTATCAGATTTTATATTTAGTCTTCTAATTAATTCATCAGCATCTTTAATACTTTCTCTGCTTGAATATTTTGACGGCATTACAATAACATTAACATTCTCAGCTCCCATTGCTTTAACTGCAATGTATGTTACAAGTGCTGAATCCATACCGCCGCTTAATCCGATTACAACTTTTTTAAAATTAAGTTTTGAACAGTACTCTTTTAGTCCAAAGGTAAGAGAGCTTAGAACCTCTTCCTCAAAAGTTTTTTCACAACTTGTAACTGGGTTTAATTTTTCTTTGGTATCAAATACAATAAAATCTTCTTTATAAGTTTTTCCAATCTTCACTAAGTTTCCATTTTTATCAAAACACATACTTGCGCCGTCAAAAATCAGATCAGTTTGTGCTCCGACACAGCAAATATACGCTAAAGGTATTTTATCTTTTTTTGTTAAAGCAGATAACATTTCTTTACGGGCAGAACGTTTACCATAAAAATATGGACTTGCAGAGATATTAATTAATAATGATGCATTCTGATTCATTAATTCTTTTATCGGATTTTTGCGATATCTTTTTTTGTACCAATAACTTTCATCATTCCAGATATCTTCACAAATCGAAATACCAAGTTTTTCTCCTTTGTATTGAAATACTTTGATGCTTTTTGCAGAAGCGAAATAACGCATCTCATCAAATACATCATAATTAGGAATTAATGTTTTGTGCTGTGTAAACTGAATTTTCCCTTTAAAACAAAGAACGGCTGAGTTATGAATATCCGTACCTATAGTATTTAATTCTTCTGTGATGGTTCCAAAAATCAAACCAACAGAATCTGTTTGTGATGCAATTTCATTGGCAGCTTTGTTAACTGCTTTACGGAATTCAGACTTTTCAACCAGGTCTAAAGGCGGATAACCAACAAGTGCAAGTTCAGGAAAAATTGCTAAATCAACTTTTGCTTTAACTGCTTTTTTGTATGTGTTTATAATTTTATTCTTATTGTATTCAAGATTACCTACAACAGAGTTTATCTGACAAAGAGCTATTTTCATAAAGAGTTTTTATCTTAATATTAAATAAAGTATTATGACTAAAATAAGATAAGTTTTATTTAATACAATAATCTTAACCGGTTAATCCTCCATTCACCGATTCCACTCGCCCGAAAATAAACTGATTTTCCCTGTTCTAATCTTTCATTACCACTCATACCATAAAAACAACCTTCCATCTATTTAACCATTACTTTTGCAGCAGAAATTTGATTTAGAAAGGAATCCTGATATGAATAAAAAATTATACCGTTCTGTAACAGATAAAATGCTCGGTGGTGTCTGCGGAGGCATATCAGAGTATTTTAGCATAGATCCTGTTATTATCAGACTAGTTTTTGTTTTAGCAGTTATCTTTGGTGGCAGCGGAATTTTAGCATATATAATTTTGTGGATTATTATTCCACAGAAACCATATATTTTTACTCCTTTTAATCAGGAAAGCAAAACTGGTGATAACTTAACTAATGACGGAAGTGAAAAAAAAACTTCCAATGAACCGCAATCAAATATGTCCGGCAAAAATCTAAACAATAAAACAGTGTTTGCAGGAATCGTTCTTGTTGTTTTAGGTGTGATTATTTTATTAAGTAATTTTGTTCCTGATTTTTATTTTAAAGATTATTGGCCAGTTGTTTTAATAATTCTTGGATTAGCGATAATCCTTAAAGCAAAAAATCAAAATACTAACGAGGTGATTTAATGAAAACTTCAAGCATTTTTTGGGGAGTATTTTTTTTAGCAATCGGTGTATTATTACTTCTTGGTAATTACACTAACTTTAGTTTTACATGGGATTCAGCCTGGAAGTTTTGGCCAACGGTGCTTGTTCTTATCGGTATTTCTATACTTGTAAAAAATCAAACCGGAAAAGTAATTGTAGCCGGTTTGGCTGCTTTAGTTTTAGCTTTAACTTTATATGCTTCTGTTAGTGCAACTACAAATCTGCTTAATGATGATTTTGAGATTAATTTTGGAGATGGAACTCCAATGTATGATACTACATATTTCTCAAAAGAATATACTGATTCGATACAAACTGCTGCATTAAATTTCAGTGCCGGTGCAGGCAGTTTTAAAATTTTAACTCCGACTGATAAATTATTTGATTTCAAAACTGAAGGATCAAAAGATAATTATATACTTAACCTGCAGCGTAATGATTTTGATTCGCAGGCTGAGATAGATTTTCAAATGAAAAATAAAAAATTCAGTTTTGGTGATAAAGGCTACAAAAATCTTGTTGAAATGTCTTTAAATACAAAACCTGAATGGGAATTGAATTTTTCAGTTGGAGCTGCTTCTGTTGACCTTGATCTTACACCTTATAAAATCAGTAAACTTGATGTTGATATGGGTGCAGCAAGATTAAATGTAAAGCTCGGTACTCTTGCTGAAATTACCAGAATAGATATAGATGCCGGTGCATCAGATATTGATATTCTTATTCCTGATTCTGTTAGCTGCGAAATTAAATCTGATGCTGCCCTTTCCAGCAGAAATTATGATGGGTTTATTAAAGTAAGCAAAGATTTATACCGGACAGAAGACTTTGATAAGTATTCTAAAAAAATATATATCGAAATTGACTGCGGAGTTTCTTCTATAGATGTAAAGAGATACTAAAAAGCAAACTATCTGCATCTTAAATAAAAAGCGATTCATTTGAGTCGCTTTTTTATTTTTATTAATTCTTATCTGATTTAATACAGTAATAAATTATTTTCTTAACTAATGTTAATCTGCGGGATAGAAAACTATTAATATTCTTTTACACTTATAACAATCTTAGACGACCTTCCAAGATCATCCATACAAACAATTGTGTGTGTCCCGCCTTTAAATCTGTAAAACACTTTTTCAGAAGGACTTGTTCTTCTAATCAGTTTATCATCAATATACCAGTAAACTCTTTTTGATCTGTAATCTGCCAAAGCTTGCAAAGTCATTTCCTGCGGGTCATTACGCTCGATAAAATATTCATAATTTTCTGAGGGAGAAATTATTTTCAGTTCACCATCAAATTTTAGTCTTATACATTCAGGATTATGCGGAGGTATTTCATCATAATTTATAAACTGTCTTTTAATAAAGTTTTGATACTCAGGTTTATAAATCGTAAAGATTTTCTTTTTATAATTGCTATCTGGTAAGCACTCTGAACAATATTGAATCTTTTCATCTTCGCTTACCAGAATTTCCTGATGAATATCACAATAAATATTATGCGACTGTTCTTCAATTGCCAATTCGTTTACAAGTTCTTTACAGAATTTTGTTGGCAGCAAACCAGATACAGAACAGACTTTTCGTGAAATTACTTTTTCAGGTTTGTCAAACCATTTCTTTTCGCTGTTATAATCAATTGCATTAAACAGCTCAGCTAATAAAGGCAGCGCTGCTTCTGCACCGACTAAAAACGGTGAACCTTCATTATTGAAATTACCAACCCAAACGACAATTGTATAATTCGGATTAAATCCTGCCGACCATGCATCTCTTTTACCGTAAGATGTTCCGGTCTTCCAGGCAAATTTCGGGAGTTTAAAAAAATCAATTTCAGGATTTATATCATTACGGCTTAACCCTGAAAGTATATCTGCCATTAAATAATTTGTTTCTTCAGAAAATATACGTTTGGTTTCAGTATCACTCTGTGTTTTTGTGTACTTAAGCGTTTTAAAAATTCCTTTTCTTCCAAAAGTAGAATAAAGATTTGCGAGTTCTTCAAGCGTTATTCCGCACCCGCCAAGTATCATTGATAAACCTAATTTATTTTTCTGTGCATTCAGTTTTTTGAAATCAATGCTGTTCAAAAGCTCAACAAATTTATTTACACCTATTTCATTAAGCAGATTTACCGCCGGAATATTAAGCGAATTTACAAGTGCAAATTGTGTAGTAACCATTCCGTTAAATTTCAGATCAAAATTTTCAGGTTCATATCCGCCAAAATCTATCGGAACATCAAGTAGTTTTGTTCCGGTTGTAAGAAATCCTTGTTCAATTGCCTCAGCATATAATGCAGATTTTAATGTTGAGCCGGGTGATCGTACAGCTAAAACTCCGTTTACTTCTCCCTGATTTTGTTTATTATAAAAATCTGCTGAACCACTATAAGCAATCACTTCAGATGTATTATTATCAATTACAATTACAGCACCGTTAGAAATATTCTTATCACGGATTCTGTTTATATAATTAAATAAAATATTTTCTGTTATTTTTTGAACATTCAGATTTAATGTTGAAAATACTTCATCATTTTCTTCTTTATAATGACTCTTTAAATAATTACAGAAATGAGGAGCATAACTCCGCATCGTATATCTTTTCTGAACTATTGGTTCATCAAGTGCATCATTCAAATCAGATTTACTGAAGATATTCAAGCTCATAAATCTTTTAATCCAGTAGTCCCGCTTTACAAGGATATCTTTATCAG
Source organism: Ignavibacteriaceae bacterium (assembly GCA_034005315.1). Classification (GTDB taxonomy): domain Bacteria; phylum Bacteroidota; class Ignavibacteria; order Ignavibacteriales; family Ignavibacteriaceae; genus IGN3. Next base: position 7,201 of record JAVEUY010000116.1, read on the forward strand.
CTTTATCAAGCCGCAGCTTATTTGGATTAGATGGAATGATTGAAAGCAATATTGCCTGTGAAAGACTTAATGTTTTGGGCGGATGATTAAAATAAAAAAACGATGCTGATTTAACTCCTTCAATATTTCCTCCCAATGGAAGATGGCTTAGATAAATACTTAAAATTTCCTTTTTGGAATAATGAAGTTCAAATTGAAATGCTCTGATAGCCTCTAAAGCCTTATTAAAAAATGTGCGCTTCTTTGGTTCAAGAATTCTGACAACCTGCATTGTAATAGTTGATGCACCTGTAACCACTTTCCCTTGTGTTAAATTTTTTATTCCGGATCTTATTATTGCAAAAGGATCAACACCCCAATGATAAAAAAAGTTTTTATCCTCTTTTGTAATTATTGCCTTGATAAGGTCGGGAGAAACATCTTCAAAATCAGTTCTTAACCGCCATTAATGATCTTCAGTAAGATATGCTGTTAAAAGTGTTTCATCAGAAGAATAAACAGCTATTGAATAAGGTTTTAAATGCGGTAACGGA
>JAVEUY010000117.1:0-7608 GCA_034005315.1 Ignavibacteriaceae bacterium
GATTGATCTGCTGCAAGGAAAAATCCGTCAATATCAATTTCGTAAACTCCGGGTTCAAGATCATAATAATAATTTTCTATTTTTTCAGCTTTATTATCTGAGTAAAGAACATCGGAAATATCAACCTGTATCCCATTATTATCATGAAGAAAATATCTGCATCGTGCATATTTATCAGAAGAAGCATCTCTGCTAAGAGTAACTTTCATGCTGTTTTGCCCTGCAGGCAGATTGATAAAGTATCTTTTTATCATGCCCTGCTGAACAACCTGATCTTTCCACTGCATTCTGAAATTATTTGTTGAGTTGAACTCATAAGGAATTACAACTGTTGCGATCATATTAAATTCAGGTGTTTTACTTACATCATCTCTGTATGCAGTTATCTGAGCAGTATAAAGTCCTGGTTCTTTAACTTTTGATTTATCAACTTTAACATTGGCAGTTGCAAACTGATCATTTCTTGTATAGATTTTCTTTTGCACAAGTGTCAACCAATCGGCGTCAGATTTAAGATTATAAACTCTGTAAAACTTATCAGATTTAATGGTGTTATCTCTTTTGATATTAAAAGCAAATACTTCGTCACCGGTTAAAAATGATCCGTCGCGAATATATAGATTCCTTGATCTGTTATCCGGCTGGTTCGGAGCGAAGGATGAAACAGTATAAGTTTCAAATTTTGAGATCTCATTATTCTTCATATATTTTTTCATCACTTCATAAGCATTCATAACATTTATATAACCTGCACCCTGATCTAATACAGTATAATCAGCCCACTTAACGGCACCTTCTCTTAATATTTTATACAAAAGCTGCGAAGGAATTTTTACTCCCGGAAATTCCTTTTCAGCAGCACTTAATAAAAGCGCCATAACACCCGATGAATAAGGACAAGCCATACTTGTTCCCCACATTCTGTCTCCCCTTGAAAAGTTAGGCACAGTTGAAGTAGCTGCACCGGGAGAAATGATATCCGGTTTACTTACTTCTCCGCCTCTTGAGCTGAAATGTAAAAGAATATCTTTTGGTAAAATACTGCCGTAATTATCGCGTGCAATCTCATCTGTTAAAACAGCACCTGATGAAAACACATAGCTGCTTGATGATGGTAATCCTGCAGTTGAAATTCCGGGTCCTTCATTGCCGTTACTTGTAGAAACATACAAATACGGATTTTTACTTAACAGATCAGCAAGAAAATTTTCTATTTCGGAGCGGGCTTCAATTTCACTGCCGATGCCAAAGCTCATACTGACAATACAAGGAGCTTTCATCTCTTTTGAAATCTTATCAGCATAAAGATATGCTTTCTTCATACTTTCGGTTACTGTTGCACCGCCGGGATAATTATTATTCCCTAATTTAATTCCAATAACTTTTGCACCCGGTGCTACACCGTTTATCCCCGCATCACCAATATTATATCCGGCAGCAATTCCGGCACAATGTGTTCCATGTGAGCCATCATCAAAAAACAACGATATACGTTTTTCCTCCGGAAAAATATTTAAAGCCATTGTAATAGGAGTTAAACCTTTTTGGTTATCAATTGTAAAAGCATCAAAATTTTCCTTGTAGTTTCTTAAAGGTTTTTCGTCTGATAAATCGCCATTGCCGTTAGTATCAAAGTAAACAACCCAGTAACCTTCGGTTGTTTTATAAGTTACCATAAAATATTTATCATCTTTAACACCGTTTCCGTTTAAGTCCTGCGCACCTGAACCGGAATTCATAAGATGAGTTTCATTTAAAACAGACATCCAGTAAACATTATCAGCACTTTTTAACATTTTATTTTTATCAGCAAAAACAGAATAACCCTGGTTTGTATTTTCAAAAACATCTTTTCCGTATTTGCTTGTCAAATTAGCTTCAACAAGCGGCATATCGCCTTGACCGGTAAAATCCTGCACATCAATAACTTTTACTTCTCCTGTTGATGTTTTTAACAATCCATCAATTCCCATATCAACACCTGTATCAAGCACGATGATGATAGCTCCTCTGCCGTCATATTCAGGATGGAGTTTGATAAACTCTTCTACTCCGGTATCTTTTAGTGAAAGAAATGTTTGTCCTTCTTCCTGAGGAAGAGCTGCTAAAGTAAACAGCAGCAAAAAGAAAAGTAATAATCTGGTTTTCATGATATTTCCGTTATTTTAAGATATAATAATCTTTCGTGATGAGATAATTAGATATGAAGTAAAATGTAAGCAGCTTCATAAACCTGAATTTAATTATAAAATTTATGCTTAAATTTAAGCACAAATAACCAGAGTTTTCAAATAATAAAATTATTTAGTTTACTTTTGTGTATTGGTGTTTTTGTGGCTGAAGAGTCTGCTGCGAAATCATCAAACCTCCAAAAATCACAAAAAATATGAAAGCAAAACTATATATCGTTTCAACTCCTATCGGAAATTATGAGGATATAACTTTACGTGCTATAAGGATTTTGAAAGAATGTGATTTTATCATCTGTGAAGAGTTTAAAGAAGCGAGAAGATTACTGGCACATTATAAAATTCAAAAGGAATTATACTCTTTAAATGAACACACAGAAAATGAAGCAGCTAATGATTTGATACTAAAATTACTTGAAGGAAAATCAGCAGCATTAATTTCCGATTGCGGTACACCATTATTTTCTGATCCCGGACATCTGCTTGTTGATTTAGCAATACAAAACAGGATTGATGTTATTCCTGTTCCGGGAGTTAGTTCTTTGTTAACCGCGTTAGTCGGCAGCGGATTGGATTTTGAAAAGTTCTATTATTACGGCTGGCTTTCACCTAAAAAGGATATAAGAAGAAAACAACTGCTTGATCTGAAAAAACGAAAAGAGACAATTGTTTTAATGGACACACCTTACAGATTAAAATCTTTAATGGAAGATATCGTTAAACTTTTGGGTGCAAACGCTTCCTGTGTGCTTGCATTTGAACTTACCAAAGAAAACGAAAAATTTTATCGTGGTAATGCGGGTAACATTCTGAGCCTTGTCCTTAAAGAAAATTTAAAAGGCGAGTTTGTGTTAATCTTAAGTAATAAATAATTATTATTTGTATTACAAAGTAAAATTATCATTAAATTATTATCATTAAAAAGTATTTTGTAAAACTAAGAGTGATTTAGAAAATGGATATTCTTGAACTTCTTAATAAAGTTAAAACAGCACTAAAAAAACTATATAAAAAAAATCTTATTGATATTGTTCTTTATGGTTCCTACGCAAAACAAGAGTATAACAAAGATTCAGATATAGACCTTTTAATCATTTTAGATAAAATTGAGTCTGTTGGAAAAGAAATTGATAAAATTGTTGATGCTACTTATGATATTTCACTTGAGTATAATACTTTGATTTCAGCTATTCCCATAACTTATGAAGACTATAAAAATGTTAAGAGTCCGCTTTTAATCAATGTCAGGAAGGAAGGAATTATAATTGAGTGAAGTTAATTCTTTAATTAAAAGAGCGGAACGATATTTAATAACTGCTGAATTGCTAATAAAAGAAGGAGACTATGAGTCATCAGTCTCAAGAAGTTATTATGCTATGTTCTTTTCTGCTCAAGCCGTATTGCTGTCTAAGGAATTAAGTTACTCTTCACATAAAATGACTATTTCCGGGTTTGGTGAACATTTCATAAAAACAGAAATATTTTCTAAAGATATGGGTAAGGATTTTAACAAAGCTTTTGATAGAAGACAAATCAGCGATTATTATCATGATTTTATTATTGATAAATCGGAAGCAGAAAATTTTGTGAAAAGCGCAAAGGATTTTGTTAAAAAGATAAAAGTGTTTCTAAAAATCTAATACAAAACAATTAAAAATAAATTTGGTATTGAGGTAAATTCAGTTCAATCTTTGTTCCATTTAATAAGTAAAGCTATATTTTCAATATGATAAGTATGCGGAAACATATCAACCGGTCTTATCTTAATCAGTTTATATCCTGCTTCAACTATTAACTTAATATCTCTAACCTGAGTAGCAGGATTACAGCTTACATAAACAATTTTATTTGGAGATAAAGCTATAATATCATTAACAGTATTTTGATGCATTCCGCTTCGCGGTGGATCTGCAACAATAACATCAGGTTTTGGAATTTTATTTTTCTCAACTATCGGCAGAAAAGATTTATAAAGATCTGCAGAATAAAATTTTACATTTGAAATTTTATTTAACTCAGTATTTACTTGTGCATCAGCAATTGCTGATTCAACTGATTCAAAAGCATAAACCTGTTTAGTTTTATCTGAAATATAAATTGCAATTGTTCCGGCACCGGAATAAAGATCATAAACAATTTCATTTCCCGTTAACTCTGCATATTCCAGAGCTGTCTGATAAAGTTTTTCTGCCTGCAAAGTGTTTGTCTGAAAGAATGAATTTGCACTTATCCTGAATTTATGTTTTCCGATTTCATCGTAAATAAAACCCGATCCAAATATTACTTTTTCATAATCACCAATAGCAACAGCAGCTAATTTCTTATTTATATTATTTATGATTGTTGTAATCTGAGGAGTCTCTTTTCTTATTTTATCGGAATATTCATTTAATAACTCATCATTCTCTTCTGATGTAACAAGATTAACCATCAAATCTTTTGTGTGAAATGATTGACGGATTACCAGGTTGCGTAAAAATCCGGTATGAGATTTTGTTGAATAGATTGAAGTGTTTCGTTTCTTAAAAAATTCTCTCGTAAAGTTTAAAATATTATTACTTATTTCTGATTGAAGAAAACATTCATCTATATCAAGAACCTTGTCATAAATTCTTGGGATATGAAGTCCAAGCGCAAAGTCTCTTTCTAGTTTTTCCGCTTTAGAAATTTCTTCTTTTGTTAACCATCTTTTATCACTGAAAGAAAACTCCATTTTATTTCTATAATAAAAAACATTTTCAGATGGAATTATCGGCTCAATTTCAAAGCCCGAAAATCCGCCAAGCTTATTAAAGATTTCTTCAACTTGTTTTTGTTTATAAAAAACCTGAGTTTCATAATTAAGGTCCTGCTGTTTACATCCTCCGCAGGTTCCAAAATATTTGCATCTGGCTTTAACTCTGTCTTTTGAAAATGAGATTACTTTTATTGCTATTGCTTCAGCAAAATTTTTTTTAATCTTTAGCAACCTTGCTTTAACTTTATCACCCGGATATGAGCCTTGAACAAAGACAACATAATTATTCTCGCTGTCATTTGAATCATTCAGTCCGAGTAATTCATTTTTTGAAACTTTGGCAAGTCCTTTTCCTTCAAATGCATATTTTTCAATTTGAAGTTCTACTATGTCACCTTTTTTAATATTCATTTTTTATGTCTCTTTAGTTGTATTAGTGTTTTAGCGGCAGAAAACAATGCCACAAAATCACGAAAACCCAAAACATCACGAAAGTCGTTACGGTGATAAATTTATATTTATTATTTTTTTGTGTCTTTTAGTGTATTAGTGTTTTAGTGGCAGAAAACAATGCCACAAAATCACAAAAACTCAAAATATCACGAAAGTCGTAACGGTGATAAATTTATTTTTATTAATTTTCTGTGTCCTTTAGTGTATTAGTGTTTTAGTGGCAGAAAACAATGCCACAAAATCACAAAAACTCAAAATATCACGAAAGTCGTAACGGTGATAAATTTATTTTTATTAATTTTTTGTGTTCTTTAGTGTATTAGTGGCAGAAAACAATGCCACAAAATCACGAAAACCCAAAACATCACGAAAGTCGTAACGGTGATAAATTTATATTTATTAATTTTTTGTATTCTTTAGTGTATTAGTGTTTTAGTGGCGGAAAACAATGCCACAAAATCACAAAAACTCAAAATATCACGAAAGTCGTAACAGTGATAATTTTAGATTTATTAATTTTTTGTGTCCTTTAGTGTATTAGTGTTTTAGTGGCAGAAAACAATGCCACAAAATCACGAAAACTCAAAACATCACGAAAGTCCTAATAGTAAAAACTTTAATCCAATAAACTTATCAGCGCCAAGCTTTAAGTAAGCATTGGATTCGTGACTAATCTTGTTTAACAATTTTTTGTAATAACTTTTTTCTTTATCTGTTAAATGGTTTATGCTTTCATTCAATGACGCAGAAGCGTTTTCATAAAAACTTTTTAACGATGATGAAATATCCTCTTCATATAAAACAGAAAATTTTCTTTCTGTATAATAATCCGTGCAGGCATTGTGCAACAGCGGAAGAATATCAGAAGCATCAAAAATATTTTTTACAAACGGCGGATAATCTTTTTGCAAAGCAGTAATTTCACTTATGCAAAAAGTGCCTTCTGGTTTTAAAATTCGCTTTATCTCTTTAACAATTTTATTTCTGTTGGTTAATGAAATTGATGCCTGTGCATAAATCAAATTAAACTGTTCGGAGTTAAAATCTGTGTTGTCAAAATCCATCATCTTAACAATCGCTTTAGAATCTTTGCCAAGATTTAATCTTGAGTTCATCAGCGAATCATAATCGCTTACAATAATCTTAACAGATTTAACTTCGTTCTCAATCATTTTTCCGGCAATTTTTTCACTATTGGAACCGATTATCAAAACATCTTTTTCAGAAAGATCATATTTTGATTTGAGTATCCTGAATTGTTTAAATCCGCCGGGTAGTAAAATGTTTTGAGTTTCTTTCATCGGAATAATCTATAATGAATGTTCATCTAATTAATTTCAATCTTTTTTAAGTCATTATACGAAGTAATTATAATTTTATTTTTTGCTTTAAATTCAGAAAATAATTTTAATTGAGCTTTAGTTAACTCAGAGTTATACTTTACTTCAATCAAAGTTTTATCGTTGGTCAAAAAATCAATTTCAGTTCCGTCTTTATAAACATACGCCGGTTTTCTGTCTTTAATTTTTAAATAAACATAATTCTCAAATAAATTTCCTTTGTCTTTATAGCCAGTGAATAAAGTTTTAATTCCAAGGTCAGCCGCATAGATTTTTTTTGCTGAAAGAATCACTTCATTTGTTTTGCCGGCACGAGGCAGCAGATGAATCAGATAGCTGGTATTAAAAAGTTCTAAATATCTTTTAGCTGTATCAGGAGAAATATTTAAAATATTGGCGAGTTTATTAATGCTAAAAACCTTTCCTACTCTTTCCATCAATAATAAAAAGAAATCTTTAAGCAATGTTATGCTTTTAATATTATGCTGTGCAGCAATATCTTTCATTATGATATCATCGACCAGCTCTTTTAAATATTCAATTTCTCCTCTCAAGACAAATTCAGGGATACCTCCGGTATAAAGATATTCCAGAAAATATTTTTCATATAAATATGCTTCTTTCTTACTGATATTTATTTTTTTAAATAAAAGATATTCCTGAAAATCTAAAGGTGAAACTTCAATTGTTTTGTGTCTGCCGGTAATAAAAGAGCTTTTACTTCGCAAGTGAAATGAATTTGAAGTTGAAGCAAATATTTTAGTGTTTTGAGTATCGTAAAGATTTTTTAATTGTAACTCAAAATTTTCTTTATATACAATTTCATCAAGGAATAAAAATATTTTATCGGAAAAACTTATCTTTTGTATTTTTATGAACTCATAAATTT
>JAVEUY010000118.1:0-7553 GCA_034005315.1 Ignavibacteriaceae bacterium
AATCGGGAAGGTCGCGAGTTTGGATAAAATAAAATTGATTTAGGGGAAAAATGATAAACGGGGTCGTAGTTCAGTTGGTTAGAACGCCTGTCCCGATACAATCGGGAAGGTCGCGAGTTTAGATAAGATAAAATTGATTTAGGGAAAAACGATAAACGGGGTCGTAGTTCAGTTGGTTAGAACACCTGTCCCGATACAATCGGGAAGGTCGCGAGTTTGGATAAAATAAAATTGATTTAGGGGAAAAACGATAAACGGGGTCGTAGTTCAGTTGGTTAGAACGCCTGCCTGTCACGCAGGAGGTCGCGAGTTCGAGTCTCGTCGGCCCCGCTTTTAAAAGCTCAGATACACTCTGAGCTTTTTTTATTTTTACTACACAGAAAATACTCTGCTGAAGCATTATTAATTTATATCAATAAAATTATTTAAATGAAATAACACCTTCCATTAATTTTAGAATCTTTAAAAACTCATTATCAGTTTTTAGCTCTAATAGATATTCTTTTTTTAGCTTTGTTATAGTAATATGATTCATAAATATTGTTTACTTTTTTAATAGTCAATGCGATATAATAACAGTCTGTTTTAATTTGGTGATGATTTATTTATATTATTTCACAGAATTTCTTTATCTAATCCACAAAACATAATTATGAAAATATATCTGATTCTGTCTATAATATTTATATCGTTCATTGTATATGCATATTCTGGTTTATTTAATCACGAATTGTTGGGCGGAACACAATTAAATGGCAATGGCTGTGTTTGTCATACAACTGAGATTGATACTTCAGTTGCAGTTTGGATTGAAGGACCAGATACATTGATGACTAATGAAACTGGTTTGTATAAAATGTTTCTTGCTAAGGGTCCTGCCGAAGCAGGCGGATACAATGTTGCCGGAAGATTTGGAATTATGTCTTTATTGGATTCGTTTTCTGTTTGGGATGATAGATCTCCAAACGAGTTAACTCAGGCTTTTCCGCTTCTGTTTCCAACACCTTATGATACTATTTACTGGGCATTTGCTTATACTGCACCTGATTCAGTTTTAACAGATACACTATATTCTTGCGGATTAAGCATTGTATATGATTCTATACCTGATGCACGTGATCGCTGGAATTACGGAACTAAGTTTCCGGTTACTGTAATTCAAAATTATGTTCCGGTTGAACTTGTTTCTTTTAATTTATTAGTTACAGATAATGATGTTACTTTAACCTGGACAACTACAACAGAAAAAAATAATGCTGGTTTTCAAATCGAAAGAAGCAAGAAGCTAGACGCAAGAAGTGAGGCTTGGCAAAATATTGAATTTATTGCCGGCAATGGAACTACTACAAAACCTCATACTTATTCTTATATAGATAAAAATCTTCCTGCAGGTAAATATCAATATAGATTAAAACAAATTGATCTTGATGGAACATTTGAATATTCAAGAACAGTTGAAGTTGAAATTTTATCACCAAATGAATTTGTATTGTATCAGAATTATCCTAACCCTTTTAATCCAGCAACAAAAATAAAATTCACTATACCACAAGCGGACAATACCCTCTTGGGAGGGGCGAGGGGTGGGTTCGTTACTCTAAAAGTTTACGATATTCTCGGAACGGAAGTAGCAACGCTTGTCAACGAAGAAAAACCAGCAGGGAATTATGAAGTTGAATTTAACGCAGGCAATCTATCAGGTGGTGTTTCCGCTAAAGGCGGATATACTTCCGGCATATACTTTTATCAGCTTAAGGTTTACTCAGAAAACAGCAGAGCAGGAAATTTTATTGAAACCAGGAAAATGGTATTAATAAAATGATGCCAAATATCCCATTGGATTGTTAAAATTAAAAAAGAGTTTTAATTAGAACGAAGTAGAAAAATTTAAATTATACACAGAGGAATTATCCGGTAATTTTTTTAAATCAAGATAAACATTCCAGCTTAATTCCTGTTCAAGATTCCGGTTGTATTTTGAAACCATTCTAACTGCATTAATAGCACTAACAACACGGTTAAGCAGCATAGCTCCCACAACAAATCTCAAATCATTAAATGTTTGTTCGGATGATATCCACATACTTCTGTAAGACTTTCTATCTGCAGAAGAGTTCCATTTCCAGAAAAACTTTTCAGTGTCATACATCTGTTTGAAATTTCTCTCAAATGCTTTATCGTCATTATACTGATCGATATTTAAATATTCGCCGATAGTTGCATAATAATCATCATCTTTACCATCTGTAGTAATTCCGGCATTAACCTGTGCAAAAGAAATATAACGGTCTTTTTGCCAGTTACCATAAACATCCATTCCGATATAGGAGCCCCAAAGTACACCTTCGGCAATAGTAAAATATATTCCTGTATCATAAGCATCGGCATAAAGTTCACCCATACCCGGAAGCAGTAAAGAATAAATAATTGCTAAACCCGGACTTTTCTTTTTCTTAACATCATCATTAAATACTGAATTTATTTCAGTATCAGAATCCTGAAGTTGAGTTATTACAACATTCTTAAGTTCATAAAATGATTTTTGTTCTGATTGTGCAGAAATCGGGATAGTGATAATAATAAGCAGGAATAAGATATTTTTCATGTTTTTTATTTCAATATTATAGTTATGCAATTTAGGAAGCAATTGATTTTTTAATCTCTTTTATTTCTCCGGTCAGAATACCATTGTGTATTTCTGTACCGGTAAAAAAGCAGATTGTATTTTTCAGTTCAGGATAATACTTAGTCTGTACCCTTACATAGTTTGATGAAAATCCTTTAATTGTGGTGTTTTCTTCGCTTGATTCAAAAAGAACTTCAAGGTCTTTGTTTATTACTGAAGTATAAAAAGCATTTTTCTTTTTATCGCTCAATATTCTCAGCATTTTATTTCTTTTCTTTCTTTCTGTGATATCAACTTTAGCATTTATGCTGATAGCTTTTGTATCAGGTCTTTCCGAATAAGTGAAAACATGGAGATAAGAAACCGGCAGCTCAACTAAAAAATTATAAGTTTCCAGGAATTCTTTTTCAGTTTCTCCCGGATATCCGACTATAACATCAACACCGATTCCGCAATCAGGAATTCTCTTCTTTACTTTTTCAATAACATTTTTATAATCTTCAACGGTATATCTTCTTTGCATAGAACGGAGGATTGAATTGCTTCCGCTTTGTAAAGGAATATGAAAATGTCTGCATATCTTATCCGATTCGGCAGTTAAATTGATTATTTCATCTGTCAGAAGATTAGGTTCGATTGAACTGATTCTTAATCTGAAATCACCTTCAATATTTATTAAGGATTTAAGAATTTCGTAAAAAGAAGTATCGAATGATTTTCCATAATCACCGACATTTACACCGGTAAGAATAATTTCTTTATAACCTTGTTCTAAAAGTTTTTTAAATTCATTTGTAACTAACTCCGGCTGCATACTTCTGCTTTTACCTCTTGCAAGCGGGATAGTACAAAAAGAACATTTATAATCGCAGCCATCCTGAATTTTAAAATATGCCCGCGTTCTGCTATCAGCATCTGTTGAAGAAGCGAGACCGAAAGAGTTTAGTTCCTCTTTTGGTGAAACATAAACACACGAAAGTTCTTTTTTGTCAAAATCCTGAAGTAATGAGAAGATATCAAATTTTTCATTGCTGCCAAGTACAGCATCAACTCCTTCAATAGCGGAAATCTCTTCGGGTCTTAATTGGGCATAACATCCGGTTACAATTATAAAAGCTTCAGGATTTATACGGAGAGCTTTTCTTACAAGCTGACGGCATTCACGTTCTGCAATTTCTGTTACTGCGCAGGTATTAAAAAGATATACATCTGCTGAATCATTAAAATCAACAATTGAAAATCCGTTTTTTAAAAACTGGTTACCGATTGTTGATGTTTCAGAAAAGTTAAGTTTACAGCCTAATGTATGTAATGCAACTTTTTGCTTCACCTATTTTTTTCTTCTTTATATAAAAAGAGCGGGAAATTTTCCCGCTCTTGAAACAGAATATTAAGTTAATATTATTCAGATTCTTCTTTTTTGGGCATCTCAGGTTCAACTACTTCAAAGATAGGGAATTCAGAGGAATCTATAGTACCCATCTCAGCATTTTTTATACTTTGAACTGAAACTTTATCCAATTTGAATGCAGTAAGATATTTTTCAATTTCTGCATCATCTTTTTCCTTAAGCGCTGCAATAGCACTAAGAACAATCTTCTTACTTTCCTTATCAAATTCAATTACCTTAAGCGGTAAAGTTGAATCAATAGGGAAGTGATTTGCAATATTCTTAATCTTTGATGTTGAAAGCTGAGTTGTCGGAACAAATCCATCAACATTAGCCGGAAGTTCTGTGATAATTCCTTTTTCAATTATGCGCACAACTTTGCCATCCGTAATTTTTCCAACTGAGTATTCTTTTTCAAAAAGATCCCAGGGATTATCCATAATTTGTTTATGTCCTAAGGATATCTTTCTTTGCTCAACATCAACTCCAAGTACAATTACATCTATTCTTTCATTTTTCTTTACAACTTCACCGGGATGACGTATTTTCTTTGTCCAGGAAAGATCAGAAATATGAACTAATCCATCAACACCCGGCTCAAGTTCTACAAATACTCCAAAGTTTGTTAGATTTCTTGCAATTCCTGAATGCTTTGAACCGACAGGATATTTAGCCATTAAAGTATCCCATGGATCCGGTTCAAGTTGTTTAATACCAAGAGAGATTTTCTTTTCTTCTTTATCAAGACTAAGAATGATAGCTTCAACCATTTGTCCCATCGCTACAATTTGTGATGGATGTTTGATATGCTGTGTCCAGCTCATTTCAGAATTGTGTATTAAACCTTCAATACCTTTTTCAATCTCGATGAAAGCGCCGTAATCTGTAAGAGAAACAACGCGACCTGAAACTTTATCTCCAAGATTATATTTCTCTTCGATCTTTTCCCAAGGATGAGGTAATAATTTTTTCAGTGAGAGAGATATTCTCTTTTTATCTTCATCAAATTCAGTAACAACAACTTTAATTACTTCATCAAGTTTTACTACTTCATTTGGATGATTGATTCTGCCCCAGCTAAGATCAGTTATATGGATAAGACCATCAACACCGCCGAGATCAACGAATACACCAAAGTCTGTAATTGCTTTTACAACACCTTCAAGAATCTGACCTTTTTCAAGACTGTTAAGAACAGCATTTCTTTGATCAGAAATTTCTTCTTCAACAAGTACTTTATGTGATACAACCACATTTTCGGTCGGAACATTTACTTTAACAACTTTAAAGTCCATTGTTTGACCAACAAAAGCATCAAAATCCCTGATAGGTCTGATATCAATCTGAGAACCCGGCAAGAATGCTTCCATACCTAAAAGGTCAACAACCATTCCGCCTTTAATTCTTTTAACAATTTTACCTTCGATAATTTCGCCGGTATCATGTGCTCTTAAAACTTTTTCCCAGATTCTTAAGAAATCAGCTCTTTGTTTACTAAGAACAAGATTTCCTTCCTGATCTTCAACACTTTCAAGAACAACTTCAATTTCCTGTCCAATTTTGATTTCATTAGGATTAGCGAATTCAATTTTAGGAATTGTACCTTCAGATTTAAATCCAACATCAACGATAGCATTATCGCCCTGGATACGAACGATTTTTCCTTTTATCAGCTCACCTTCTTTAACATCTCTGAAAGAATCTGAATAAAGTCTGGCAAGAGCTAAAAACTCCTCCTGTGAATATTCATCGTCGTTAAATTTAACTTTTGCTTTTTCATACTCATCGGGAGTCACAGTTTTTAGAGTCGTTTCATTTGTTTCGGACATTAATCCTCCTTAAAATAATTTTCTGTTTACCTAAGTCTAAGCCGTAAAGCTCAGAGAAACAGACTGTTTAGTTTAACATTAGTTTTAACGGCTTAATTTTTAATTTCTTTATATTTTTCTTTTACACAATCCAATATTTGCTGAACTTGCTGTTCAATTGTAATATCAGACGTATCAACTTCTATTGAGTCAGGAGTTTTGGTTAAAGGACTTGCTTCTCTGTGAGAATCAATGTAATCCCTTGATTTAAGGTTTTCCTTAACTTTTTCCAAAGGAACATTTGTGCCTTTTTCAGAAAACTCTTTAGCTCTTCTTATTGCTCTTTGATCAATACTTGCAGTTAAAAAAATCTTAACATCTGCATTAGGAAAAACAACCGTTGTTATATCACGTCCTTCCATTACAACACCGCCATCTTCTCCCATTTTCTGCTGTTTTTCAACAAGAGTTTCTCTTACACTTTGGATAGCACTTATTTCGCTTACATTACTGTTAACTTCAAAAGATCTTATTTCCTTTGAAACATCCTCACCGTTTACAGTAATTTTTGTTTCGCCATCAATAAAATCCAAAACAATATTTAATTGTCTGGCAAGTTCAATAATTTTATCGGTTTTTCCGATTAATCCTTTTCTAAGTGCAAACAAAGTAACTGCTCTGTACATTGCCCCGGTATCTATATAAAGATAGTTCAGCTTTTGAGCAACAAGCTTTGCAGTTGTGCTTTTACCCGAACCAGCCGGTCCGTCTATGGCAATTATTAACTTTTTTGACATAGGCGTCAAAAATAGTTATAACTATTTAATAATCAAACGTTTAGGGGGATCAAATTAATCAGGAATTAAATTTATTGCATTTGTTTACCATTTAATTCTTCAAGAATAATCTTTTCGTAAGGATCGGTGGTTTTTTGTGATTTAACTTGTTTTTTGTCTTTTTCAGTTGGTTTATCGTCTGATTTAATATCTTTTGGGATATCCGAACCAAATTTAAAGCTGATCTTCTTACCAAAGATTTCCCTGGATTTTTTGGTTAAATAATCCTTATGCAGCAAAAAAGCTGATTCAGTATTTTCATCTTCGGTTTCAAGAAGAAGATTAACTCCATCAAAATTCACTGGTTTTATTTTACTGAAAAAGGGATTTAGCAGTAAGGATTTTTCACTGCAAACTATATTAACAAAATCCTGCCATTTATCTGTTAAAGATCCAAAATTCAAATCTGTGTGATTTTCTGTTTGTGATTTTACAGCCGGAGGAATATGGGATTCTGTTTTTACAGACGCTTCCAACGTTGTAGTGTCATTCTTTAATAGGGTTTGTTTTGAGACTTTGTCTTTTAACTCTTGTTTTTCATGTTTTGATTCAATGGAATCCCTTTTTTTTTGTACGATATCCTGAGATTCAATTTGTAATAATATTTCTGATAGAGTAGCTGATCTTTCCAAACCAACTAAATTTGTAAGTGCGATTTCAATTTTAAGTTTTTGATTGCCGGAATATTTTAGTTCCTGCTGAAGTTTGTTCAGGTAGTTTAGTATTCTGAGCAGATCACCTTTAGAGAAGGTTTGAATGTAATTTATATATCTTTTTTTGAAAATATCCGCAGTCTCAATCAACTCAGTTTTTTCGGTTATAATAATTGTCAGGATATTTCTGAAATGTTCAATTAAGCCATCAGTAAAATCTATAAAATCCCAGCCGATTAG
>JAVEUY010000119.1:0-7508 GCA_034005315.1 Ignavibacteriaceae bacterium
CATTTAATAAAGTTACAATAGGTTTTGATATACCGGTTGATACTTCTTCCACTTTGTAATTAACCGGAATCTCAATCATTTGTCCCGATATAACTTTTTTAGCAGTAGAAATATTCTGGTCAGAAAAAGTCAGAATATAATCACCGGGATAATATTTCTTTCTGCTGGCAACACCAATTGAAGAAAGAGCAATGTTATATGGAACATTGATGGATTCATCCGACCATTTTGTTTTTTCATTATCAATTGCCAGAACCGGATAATCTTTCAGTTTGAGTTTTACACCATTAAATACAGTATTGTCATCTTCTTCATTAAAAGACTGACTTTGAAAAATTGAATAATATTTATAAGTAATAACATATTCACTATTATCAGGCATTGCGCTGTTTTCTGTTCTCTTAATAACAGCACGGGTATAATTAATTTCATAATCAATGCCCTTTTGATAAACTATTCCATCTTTTGATTTAACTACAAGATTATCATCATCGATTATGTACTGATTATTCAAACTAGTGTTCTTAGTTCCGTAAAGGAAGAAATTTTCTGTAATTATTTCATTACTAACAACATTATAATTTTTTCCTGCAACAATTGTAGAGTCATCTATATATAATGAATCCTTAAAAGTTAATTTGTACTCAGCGGTAATTGTTTTTAAATCATCAAGAATATTGTAGCTAACTTTTCCATTTGCAAAACCTTTACTATGCAAAAGATTATTATCTGAATATAAAGGAGGATTATAACCGCTCGCCCGTGGTCCCGGAATAACAGATGCAGTATTGGAATCAAAAATTAATCTACCGGTAATCGGATCAACAGAAATCTTTTTGGTTGTTTCGGTTGGAGGAATTCCAAGTGAGTCGCCATGATCATAAGCAACTAAACCATAATAATAAGTTTGTCCGTTAATTACACCAGCCGAGTCAACAAAAGAATGTCTTAAGCCTGCATTATCGCCAAGAAAATAATGGACGCCTCTTCCTTGAAATGGCACAGGATGATAACCTTTCCAGTCGTTAGTTAAATCCCATTTTGCATCAAAACCATCAGCATCTTTTAATGGCTCATATAAAAAGCTGGAGC
This sequence comes from Ignavibacteriaceae bacterium, assembly GCA_034005315.1. Lineage (GTDB taxonomy): Bacteria > Bacteroidota > Ignavibacteria > Ignavibacteriales > Ignavibacteriaceae > IGN3. Next base: position 1,093 of record JAVEUY010000119.1, read on the forward strand.
CTCTTCCATCAGTTACTGTTTGAATATCGCCAAAGTCAGGACGGGTACTTCTGTAAATTACATATCCTTCAAAATCTTTACCGGTTATCGGGTCAATACTTTCTTCAGACTTGCTGTCCCAATACAGTGTAACTTTTCTATCATCCGGTACAGCGGTTAATGTTGGTAAAGACGGCGGACGGAAGAAACGATAGTTTTTATTATAAATATCCTGAACTGTTTCGGCTGTAGTTAAAAGATCATTTAAATCTTCACCAAAAAGAAATGCCATTGATATTTTTTTTGATTCTCCTTTTTTAAGTGAGATGTAGCCTGAACCGAAAGTAAAAACTATATCAGCATCATTAGTAATCTGATTAAAACTTCCGGGAGTATTTCTGTTCCAGATAACATTATCATCTCCCATTTTCAAATCAGTATTCCAAGTTGAACTTGCAAAACTTGTTAAACCAATCTGATCAGCTTCATCAAGATCAGTATATTCAAAATTTGGTTCTCCCGGTGCTAATGGATCAGGTCTTCCATCAGGTAATCTTCTGCCTGCAGTCGGAATGCCATCACCCTCTCCTTCATCACCAGTATTAGGAATTCCATCAACTCCAACATCATCAGTTTCAGGATCCCAGTCACCATCGTTATCAATTCCATCATCCTGTCTTTCATCAATCATCCCATCGCCATCATTATCAATTCCATCATCAGAGTTACCGGGACTTTCCAAAAACTTACAGCCTAAATAATAAACGGGAAGACCGTTCAATCCTGTTGGAGTAGCAGGATTATCAAAGAAGTAAACCATACTTCTTGCATAAACCGGAATATTTTGTACTTCATCACCATAAGGTTTTATAAATGCGCCCCAGTCGTCTTTGTTATCTGCCTGTCCGCCAATATCCGGATCACCATAAACTCCAAACAATACAGAGTCCAGATCTTTATCACTAACATTTGTAATCGTCCAGACGAAGAATAATGCATTTGCAGCTAACGAATTACTCCATTGGAATACTCTTGCATCTATTGATACACCAAGTCCGCCTTTGGAAGGATCATTTAAAAACGGATGATATGTATATGGGAGAGTATCTCTTGTAAATTCAAGATTGTCTCTGTCATCCATTGCCCAATAAACTTCAAGATCAGCATTATTTTCGCCAACTGTTAAATAACCGGGCCAAACATATTCGCCAAGAGTTTCATGATACCAATCTCTTGGCCAGCTATCGGGCTTGCCATCATGATCTGAATCAAACGAAGGATTTGAAGCTATAAACTCCTGATCAGGATCAGCATAACCTGGTAACGGTTGAAATGTCCATTTAAATCCTGTAACAGGATCTTCATCTCTCAAACCAGCGTAACTGTAATCGTACATTCCATCAGATATAATTTTAAGCCGGACATTCGGATCCTGGTCGCTTGGAACTGATGCACCGACAAATGGAGAGAATTGGAAAATGTAAGGAACATCTCTCCATACCATATCAAGTTTTTCTCTTAGACCTTCACCGCCTAATCCTGCACCGATACCGCCATAATTCCAAACCTGACAAAGAACATTGTTACCGTTCATTATATAATATTTTCTATCTTCTTCACCTGTAATTTTTCTTAAGCTCCTGTTATCGGCATCTTTAGATAATTGTGATTCGTTATTACGGCTTCTTGGATATTGCTCCATCAGTGAATTTAAATAATCCTGCACAGCCTGATGTTCAGCTTGTTTTTGTTCAGGTGTTTTTTGTGAAAAAGTTACTGTGCTAAATAAAAGAAACAAAAGAAAATATTTAATTATTTGATAGTAGCCTTTATTTTTCAACATTTTAGTCTCCATTAAAAAAATTAAAATTCCAGCATCAATCCGAGCATAACTTCACGCGGAGCTGAATAAAACTGCGGCTGGTTAAAATATTCAGTAGCAGACGGAATAAGCGGATTCTTATCCGATAGCTCATTTGCTGCCCGCGGTCCACCTTGATTTAATTCCATAGTATAAGTAGATCTTCCGGTATCATCATACACAAAAAGTTCATTACGTGTATCAAACAGATTATAAACTTTAAGAAATACTGTAAGCATAAAATCAGAAAGATCAATTGATTTTTCGATACGCAAATCAACATTTGTCTGAAGAGGTTTTCTTTCGCTATTTGCTCTTAAGTAAATTTGTTTATCATACAGATATGGGGTATAAGGTAAACCGGTACTTAAGTTACCGACTATTGTAACGAACCAGTCTCTTTCATTACCAAATGAAATAACTCCGTTTAATGTGTGTGACTGATCCCAGTTTAATGGTACAGGAATTTTTTCACTTTGTCTTCCTGAAGCAAGGTCAAGGAAAAAGGCATCGGCACCAGTATCATTACCTTCAGCTACCTGAAAAGTATAATCCAGTGATAATGCAAATAACTCAGCAGGAAGTGTTCTTTTTGTTAATGAAAATGTAATGCCTTTTATATTTCCATAATCTTTATTTACATATTTATAATAATAGCTGCTTACACTGGTTCTTATTTTTTGTAATGCAAGTAAATCACGCACATCTTTGAAGAAACCGGTTACATTAAATGCAACAGCATCCGATAACTGCTGCTGCAAACCTATTTCATAGGTTACGGTTTTTTCAGGATTAAGATTTGCGTTTCCGTATGTAGGGTTTGCAACATTATCTTCAAACGTAGGATTTGTATATAAATAACTGTAAGGCGGTAATTGATAAAAATGACCATAAGAGAAATGAATTATTCCCTGATCAGTTATTGGAAATGAAATACCAAGTCTGGGACTGAAAGAATTTTTTGTCTCAGACATTTTAAGATTCTTTGTCGGAGTATAAATATCCGGTGCGTATTCTGCCCTGGAATCAAAAAGGTCATACCGGATACCGGCATTAATAATCATACTTGTAAATTCCATTTTATCCTGAACGTATGCAGAAAACTGCCTTGGTTCTTTTGAATATAAATCATGCACAGGACTTTCGGGACCTAAAATTGTGGGAGTTAAATATTGAGATGTATCTCTTTGTATTGTGAAATCTTCAAAGTCCATTAAATCGTTTTTAAATTTAGCTCCAAACTTAATTTCATGCTGATTATCAACCTGGCTAGTCAGATCAAATTTTATTTCAGTTGAATGTGATCTCTGGTAATACTGATCATTCAAAGTACCGCCTGCATAAAAAGTATAAGTCGATGTTCTGTTTAATTTAAATGTCGGCTGATATCTTGGGTCTGCATGTAATTTTGATATATCCATCCCTGGTTTAAAAGATACTTCATTACCACCAGCATCCAGCAAAGGAAAAAGATATCGTTTATAATCATAAATATTATGTGCACCCTGCAAAGAATAAAAAGTATTGCCGCTTAAAGCATGTCTTATTTCCAAAGAATTTAACAGGCTCCATTCATATCTGTTGTAATTTGCATCAGGATTATATTTAAAATTATGGCTGTAAGTCTGATAGTTGGAGTTTGAATAAACAACATCATAATTAATTTTAAAAGCAGAAAAAGGTTTAATAGTTATTTTTGCTGTTCCGGAAAAATCCTCTGAGGGATTCATCGGAACAATGCTGTTATCACCTGTAGCTGCAACTCTTATATCTTCAATATCGTTTGGATTAACCCAGATAGAATCATATATAGTATGTAATTTTTTACCGTATAAATAACCTTTGCTTTCATTATATCTACCTGAGATGAAAAATGTAATTGCATTATTGAAAACAGGCACTGGTCCGCCTATAGTACCTTCAACTACGTGATTGCTGAAAGGATTAAATTTATTAATATTAAGAAAAGTACTGCTATGAGCGCTTGCATAATCACCGGTATAAAACGAAATAGTTCCTCTGTAGTTTGCTCCTCCTTCTTTAGTAACCGTATTTACAATTCCGCTAAGAGCATTACCATACTCAGCATTAAAAGTACCGCTGACTACAGATAATTCCTGAACAGCATTTGTGGAAATGGTTACAGTTCTGCTAAAATCAAAAGGATTAACTGTAGAAACTCCATTAACATTATATGATACTTCAGAAGATCTTCCGCCGCGGATATGAATTTCACCGCTTGCACCTTTTGTAATTCCAGCCTGAAGTGTTAATATCTGATCAAGACTTTCGACAGGAAGAGTTTGGATCTGACTTTCATCAACAACTGTTTTGGATGATGTTAAATCTTTTCTGATCATCGGGTTTTGTGCTTCAACAACAATTGTTTCCAGGCTGATTGCTACGCTGGAAAGCTGAATATCAATTCTTGTTGTAAAGTCTGAGGATACTTTTACATCCTTAACAATTTGTTTTTGATAACCTACACCGGAAACGATCAGTGTATATGTTCCGGGTTCAATGTTGTTAATGATATATGTTCCGTCAATACCGGTTGCAGCACCGGTTGTTGATCCTTCAACAAGAATATTTATTCCAATGAGTTCTTCACCGGTTTGTGCATCTGTAACTTTACCTGCAATTTTTCCGGTTACACCTGCAAAAGTCTGACTTGAATTAAATAATAATGGAAATAAAAAGACAAGTAAGAAAGAAAGTATAGATTTTTTCATCGAGACCTCTAATGACAAAATTTGTTTTTTTTCCCTTTTAAACTGACTGATTTGTCTGTTAAAACTGATCAGCTAAAAAGTTTTACAGACTTATCTGAATAATTGCAATACAACCTTAGATTCAGGAAAGTTCATTTGCATTTATTTCACTTTTAAGAAAGCCGTTCAGATTAATAATTTTATTAACAATAAAAAACAGGCTATCAGAATAAATCTTATTTATAAATTCTAAAAAAATTCTGATAGCCATAAAGAAAGAATGTTTTACTTGAGTAACTGCATTTTTCTGGAAACAGTATTATTACCTGCTGTCATTTTATAAATATAATTGCTGCTTGCAAGTTTTGAAGCATCAAACTTAACACTATATGAGCCGGCATTTACGAATTCATTATTGATAAGCACAGCAACTTCTTTTCCAAGCACATCATAGATTCTTAAATCAACATTGGCTGCTTCAGTAATTCCAAATTTAATTTCGGTTGTGGGGTTAAACGGATTTGGAAAGTTCTGATCAAGATAAAACTGTGCAGGAACCATATCATTTTCTTTTTCAACTGAAACAGGAGTATGCTGCAAGTCTAAAACAATCAGCGGCATAAAACTATCATCAGGATTACCTCTTGAATATCCTTGTGTATAGATAACTTCATCTTCTGCATCTCCATCAACATTAGCTACAAAAATTACATCCATATCACCGTTATTATTCCAGTAAGCAGAATCTATAACTGACATTTCATAACTTGCAGGACTTGTTTTATCACCGCCCTGATATTCCAATCTGAAAATTGGAACTTTTGCAGTATTGCCTGCCATATACCTTGAACCAAAAACCATATCCGGTTTTCCATCGCCATCAAGATCACCAACTCCGGCGCCATTTAATCTTACTGCATAAGGTGCAAAATCTGCGATTTCATAAGAAACGATATCATTTGAACCTGGATCTTTATCGAGAAAATATACTTTGCTGCTTAGCCAACTGCCAACAATAACACCGTTGCTGCCATCGCCAAAATCGACGACAACAGAGCCTTTGAATGAACTATTATTATCCATTACACCAGATTGTACTGGTGAGGAAACCCAGCCGCCATTTTCATAAGATATAATAGCAATAGGACCAGCATTACCGAATAATCCAATTGTGTTTTCAATAACTACTACATCGAAGCAAGCACCAAATGTACTTAAATTCGGATCATTCTCACCGCTATACTCAACTGTCCAGGTTTCTAATCCGCCGCCGTTATCCGGGATATCATCAACTGATAATACACCAACGTGCCAGGTTCCTGCTCTTTCACAGAATATAATTTCATCTTGTCCATCACCATCAGGATCAGCGATTACAAATCTAATTGGTCTTAAATTATAGTTATTTGCACTCACAATTGATGTAGAAGCATTAGGCAGCCATCCGCCGAATCCATCATCAACACCCATATTATCACTTCCGTCTCCAACTGATTCATAAACTAATACTCTCGCAGGATTTGGATCTGTATCAATAAAATTAACAGGTCCCCAATAAATTTCCGGCTTTCCATCTTTATCTATGTCTCCCCATGCAAGTGCAGGCCAGGTATTTTGTTTTGGAACAGGCGCAATTGCTCCCCAGACAGAGTCCCAAGTAGCTGTTGTTGGATTCCACTCGAATTTATAGAGCCTGGGGATAAGTTCGTAAGGGCGCACATCAGTAAAATCTGTGTTACAAGCATAAATTTCAGGCAAACCATCCCCATCAAAATCTACACCTGCAATAACATTCCCAAATCCGGATTCTAATCCTGATGGATCACTGATTTCTGCAGTACGTGGAAATGTTTGTGCAATTATAA
>JAVEUY010000120.1:0-7486 GCA_034005315.1 Ignavibacteriaceae bacterium
ATCTCTGATATTCGAGAAATTCAACTTCAAGCCTAGTTTAATCAATCTTGGAATACCATAGTTAGCAGGGTTATTTTCTAAGGATCTATAATCCATAACATAACCTTCACCATTGTTTTGAGCAACTAACCTGCCATCAGGTGTATTTAAGAAACCTGAGTTACTTGGGCTGCCGGTTGATCTGTAAACATTAACTATGTTATCAGCATCAAGCAGATTTTCTATCCATAGATAAGGTGAAATAATAATATCTCCAAAATAGAAACTTTTTTCTAGCTTCAAATCAATCCTGAACGAAGAAGGACCATAAGCTGAATTAATATAACCAACAGTTTTTGAGAATATACCGTTATCGCCTAACAGATTCCATTGATCCATCGGAGTATAAGGTCTGCCGCTGTTAAATGAAAGCAGCATATTGGCATTAAACATTTCGAGCCAGCCTAGTTCACCTTTGGGAACATAAAAATCAATGTTAATAATTCCAGTATGTCTTTGATCAAAATTCAAAGGTGCAATAACCTTTGGTGCTGCATTATCAAGATTTCTGAAAACAGCCGTTTGGCTTGATGAAGTTGAGGAGCCAGTTCCTTCTGCAATCTGGAATGTATATTGGGCTGATACACTAAAATAACTTAAGTGTGTTACATCTAACGAAAATGCCAATCCTTTTGTAGTTCCGAAATCAGAATTTTCCGGATAGATTGCATCAATAAGCTCTCCGCCGGCAACTCTTCTGTACTTATGATTTTGCACATTAACTAATCCGCGAATGTTCTTGTAGAATGCAGTAATATTTAATGCTGAGTTATCGCTTAACAATTGTCTGAAACCAACCTCATACTGAACAGTCTCTTCAGCCTTTAAAGCACCATTAAATCCGCTTTGAGGTGCCATAATTAAATAATCATTATAACTGTAAGGTCCAAAGTAAACATCATTTAATATAGGAAGCTGAATGAATCTGCCGTATTGAGCATGGAAAACAGTACCGCTTGTTACCGGAAATCCAATTCCGATTCTCGGAGATAATTCAACTTCGGCATCTCTAATCTGAAAATCATCCGGATCAAAGTTTTCGGGATCAGAACCTCCGGCATAAGGTAATGCAGGGTCTTTCAACACATAAGATTTTAGATTAAAATAATCCATTCTCAGACCAACATTCAATACTATATCCTTAAGCTCAAATCTGTCTTGCAAATAAGCATAAGCAATATCAGGTTTGTAAGGTCTTAAAAATTGATTTGGCTCATCAGAAGTAGTTTTCTTTTGTCCTGAAACATCATAACCATATACGAAAGGCTGTAATGCTTCCCATTTTTCCTGGTCGGTAAGAGTGCTAGGCTGCGATGCATATTGACCCGCGAAAACACCATATCCTCTAACTGTATGTTCAGAGAAACCCGCACCAAACTCTAACAGATGTTTATCAATTTGCGAGGTTATATCAAAATCAATAAAAAACGCACCGTCTTCTCTTCTTTGATATAAACCACTACCGGAATATCCATAAGGTCTGAATACACCATTTGGATCAAGAGGTGCCTGGATTCTGTTTCCTGCTGCATTTAACACAGGCAGTCCATCAGTACCAAGTAAAGCGGGATTCAATCCATCACCAGCTAAATAAACACCCAATTCTTTTTCCCAGTAATCTGCATTTCCGTACATAACCAGATTATCTTTAAGGAATGGAAGATATCTTTTATAATTATAAACTTTGTAACCAAAATTTAGATTCCAGAATGTATTGCTACTGATTGTTTGAGATAATCTTGAGTTCAATGATATATTATCTTCAGCAAATTCAGGATTAAATCTTGAATTATTTTTTTGATTACGGTAATCAATTACCTTAGCCACTCGGCTATTATATAAAGCACTAAAATTTAATGAGAAATCACCGAGTCTATGGTTTGTTTTACCAGATAATCTCCAGACACTTGCAGGATTATTCTGATAACCATCATAAGTAGTTCCTATTGAAGGGAAAGAAAGCTCAATAGCAGATGGATTTGCATCCTGATACCATCCTCTTTCAGCAGATAGAAATATAGTATGTTCCGGTGTTCCGGGGATTATCGGTCCGCTAAGAGTACCTGCATATAAATTATATCCGTAATTATCAGTAAAAGATGATGTAAGCAAATCAGCTAAAACAGTATATGTAGATTGCCCTGATTTTGTAGTAACATTAACAATACCTGATTGTGCCTGACCATATTTTGCTTCATAACCACCAACCTGAAAAGAAATTTGTTCAATAGCAACGTTACTTACCTGTGCTGCTGATGAACCGCTGTACAGGTTATTTTGAGGCACACCGTCAATAATGTAAAGGACTTCATTGCTTCTGCCGCCTCGTACGTTTAATGCAGCATTTCCTGATTGACCGCCGCTGCCTTCCATAACAACAACACCAGATTGCAGTGAAGCAATATTTGTAACTCCGCGAACAGGCAGTTTAGAAATCTGGTCGGAGTCAATAACCTTTACTGTATTTGTTGCTTTTTCTTCAAAGAACTTTCTATCAACTACTACAATATCTTCCAGAGTAAAGTCTGTAGAAAGTTCAATATTTAATTCATAGGTAATACCGGCAACAACTCTGACTCCTTCTATAGTTTTGGCTGCATAACCGACATAGCTGGCTTTAACATCATAAGTACCAGGAGTAATATTTAACACAAAATAATCTCCGTTGATATCAGTAGCCGCACCAGTCTGGGTTCCCAGAAGAATCACATTTGCGCCGATTAAAGGTTCCTTCGTAATTGCATCGATAACTTTTCCACTTAATTTACCTACACCGGTTTGTGCCTGTAAAAGAGGGATAAACATTAATGAAAGGAACACAATGCTAAAAAGTTTTGTAATCGAATTTTTCATCTCGTCTCCGCTATTTTTATTGAGATTAGATACTTTTCATCTCATCGATTTATTTCAAATAAAAAAAGCGGATGGTTTGCAATTAAATCACAAGAAGCCACCCGCTTTTAAATTAAAGAATCATATTACTTCATTAACATCATTTTATTAGAAGAAGTAAAATTACCGGCAGTAATTGTATAAACATACATACCGGATGCTAAGTTAGATGCGTTAAAGTTAACTTCGTATGAACCAGCTTCTTTAACAGTATTAACTAAGTTTGCAACTTCTTTACCAAGCATATCATAAACTTTAATATTTACGTTGCTTCTCTCGGCAACAGAATATTTTATAGTTGTGCTTGGGTTAAACGGATTTGGATAGTTTTGCTCTAATTTAAAACTATTTGCTATCGTTGGATTTTCATCAACATCACTTACTTGAGCAACTATCATGCTATAGTACATCCAATCGCCAAGTGCAGGACCATTATTTGCATCAAAAACTGATGCACCTGGTATAGGATCAACAAAGTACACAAAATGTGCTACAACATCGCCGTTAGGAAGAACTTCTAGTCTTCTTGATACGTTTGGATAAGTCTCAGAAAGATTAGCATCACCCATTTTAACCGGAGCTGACCAGGTTACACCGCCATCAGTTGAAACTGACCAGTGTAAGTCTGTAAAGAATATCGGATTTGTACCACTATATATATTAATCGGGCTGTTGCCAACTTCTCCTGTATATTCAGGAATAGCCCAAACAACAAATACAACCTCACCATTATCAGTAACACCTACTGATGGATATGACTGACCGATACCATTACCTGGTCTGTTGGTAGCCATAATACTGTTTGGTTCAAATGCGATTGCAGGCATAGAGATTTCCAGCCATTCTTCTTCACGGCTATTCCAGTATAAAATCGGGAAAGCATTAACAGTATCTCTGTTAGCATTTACTCCTGCACCATAACCATTAACAACAACATGAATAACACCTTCTTCATCGATGTTTGCATTTAACTGACCAAAGTTTTCAAAGTAAGGTGCTAAATTCGGATTATTAGCAACAACATTCAGGTAACCATCCAGACCTAAAACTTTTCCGGTCCAGTTAGCGCCAAAATCTGTAGTATGGTATAAATACAATCCATCTTCACCATTTTCTAAAGCTGCCCATCCACCTACGGTAGCCATATATTTACCACCAGCAGCACCATAAACAGGATTTTCTGAAGGACCATCACCAGCAGTACTGATGCTTGTATCACCTTCACCAACTGCACTAACAAGTGTAAAACTGCCACCGGCATCTGTTGATACATAAATATCTGCGTTGGTATCCATAGCCCAGATTGTTCCTTCATTATCATTATGATAGTAGAAATCAGGGAAGTTGCTGCCAAATGTAGTTGTTGGGAATGGCTGAACCGGTTCAAGATTTTCAAGGTCAATGACTGTTTGGTTTCCAGTTCCATTTGCATGTGCCATAACCAAAGCTTTACCATCGAGAGGACCACCAACACAAAGCTGTGTTGTTCCCCAGCCTAAAGATAAGCTTGGATCGAATGCACTGAAAACATCAATAGGAGCACCAAATGCTTTATATCCAAAAGGAATAAATCTGGCTATACCGCTGGAATTATCTCTTCTCATTCCAACAAAAAACGGGTCTAAGTTATCTTCGCCATCAATATCAGCAAGAGCAATCATTTTTGGGATAACATTATTACCGGCGTAATCATAATCGGTTTGCATAAATAATTCACCGAATGAACTAATTTTTTGCAATCTCATTGATTGAGATACAGGACCATCAAAATTGGGATCAAGTACCATTTTTTTCTCTTGTCCAACTTGTGCATTAGCTGTAAAAATAAAAGCTAAAGCAAAAAATAAAACTGAAAGTTTTTTGATCATAACGATCTCCTTTATATTTGTGTGTTATTGGTTAGTTGAATTAAACAATAAATTTTAGTGAAAATATTATTTCTCTCTAATTACTGGCTTAAATTACTGTTATTTGCAATTTTAGTCAAGAACCATGCCTTTTTATTTTCATATATGAAATACCATTATTCGTTTAAAATATCAAGTCAATCTGTCATCAATTAATTCAAATAGTTATCTGATAGATTTCATAAATACCATCTAAAGATTTTATAATCCGGATTATATTATCCGGTACTCTGCTATCCATATTTATAAATGTAAGCGCCTGTTTACCCTTTTCTATTCTTCCAAGAGACAGCCCTGCAATGTTAATATCAGCATCTGCCAGAATTTTACCAACAGAAGCAAGCATACCTGGCTTATCTTCATTTATATATAATAACATATAACCTGTTGGATTTAACTCAACTTCATAGTTATCAATTTTTACTATTCTTATTTCGTCAACACCAAATAAAGCAGCAGCAAATACTCTTATATCTTTTTCTGTATGGATTTCTGCTGTAACCAGATTTTTATAAACACTGCTGTCATCACTTTTTTTAATATTAACCGGAATATTCAAATCATCAAAAAGTAATTGTGCGTTTACATAAGTAACTATCTGATCTACTCTATTTGTTAAAAATCCTTTTTGAAAAGCTGTTGAAAATTCAGTTGCATATTTATGAAGCGATTTACCGGAAAAATTAATATCTATACTTTTTAGCTGATCCGTTAACAACTGGGAAGTAAAAGTGCCAAGTGATTCACATAAATGAATGTATGATATAGAATCTTTATCCAGATTTTCTGCAAACCCGCGGATATTTACCGCTGCTGTTATTTTATTATCTAAAAAGTATTCTTTTATTTGTTCAGAAATCTGAATAGCTACCAGTTCCTGTGCTTCATCAGTTGATGCACCAAGATGCGGAGTACAAATAATCTTTGGATGATTAAATATTATGTTTGAAAACTCAGGAGGTTCCTGGCTATAAACATCAAACGCTGCTCCTGATACTGCACCGGATTCAATAGCTTCAACAATGTCTGATTCGTTAACGATTCCGCCGCGTGCACAATTAATTACTTTAACTCCTTTTTTGCATTTTTCAAATGTTGTTTTTGAAAGCAGATTTTTTGTTGAATCGTTTAGCGGAACATGAACTGTAATAATATCAGCTTTTGCCCAAATCTGTTCAGGAGTTAATATTTCAATTCCAAACTCGTTAGCTTTATCGCTTGAAATAAGCGGATCAAATCCGATTACATCCATCCCGAAAGCTTTTGCTCTTTTAGCTACTTCTTTACCTATTTTTCCCAAGCCAAGTACTGCTAATGTTTTTCCGCGCAGCTCTGAGCCGTTATATTTTTTTCTATCCCATTTTCCTTCAGCTAATGATCTGCCAGCCTGTGGAATATTTCTGCAAAGTGCTAATATCATTGCAAATGTATGTTCGGCAGTTGATATTGTATTTCCGCCCGGAGTGTTCATAACAAGAATTCCCTTTCGGGATGCAGCATTTACATCGATATTATCAACTCCGGTTCCTGCTCTTCCGATCACTTCCATATTTACCATATTGGAGATCAGTTCAGAGTCAACTTTAGTAGCACTTCTTACTATAAGTGCATTATAATCCGGAATTATTTTTATTAATTCATCTCTGGTCAGTTTAATATTATATGTAACTTCAAATCCTGCAGCCTTAAGCAAGGCTACACTTTTCTCGTTAACCTGATCAGATATAAGAATTTTTTTCATCAGGAAATATTTCTTAAAAAAAGTTAAGGTTAAAAATTATAATACTGCTTCCAGTTTTTGTTTCAGTTGAACTTTTGGAACAGCACCTATGATTGTTTCAGCTACTTTACCTGCTTTAAATATCAGTACTGTTGGTATGCTTCTAACGCCGTATTTGATAGCTGTTTCCTGGTTGTTATCAACATCAAGTTTTCCCACTTTTGCTTTTCCCTCAAACTCACTGGAAAGTTCTTCAACAAAAGGAGCTATCATTTTGCAAGGTCCGCACCATACTGCCCAAAAATCAACAAGCACGGGTTTATCGGATTGTAAAACTTCTGTATTAAAATTCTGATCTGTAAATTCCATTGGTTTCATAATTATTCCTAAAAAAATAAATTTATTTTTAAATTAGATTCGATTTTTTCTTTGTCCGACATAATTAACAATGTCTTCTCCGCCGTCAGCATGAATCAATCCGCCTGATACCCACTCACCGCCATCTTTACAAAGCAGCGAAATAACTTTTGCAATATCTTCAGGAGTTGTCAATCTGTTGTGAGGATTTTTTCTTTCAGCAATTTCAATCAAATCATCATTACCCGGTATTTTTCTTAAGGCAGGGGTATCAGTAACGCCCGCCATTATAGAGTTAACCGAAGCACCAAATTTTTCTCCAAGTTCTACTGCTAACTGTCTTACGTGAGATTCAAGTGCAGCTTTTGCAGCCGATACAGCACCATAGAACGGGATTATCGAGTGCCCGCCGGAGCTTGTCATTGCAAATATTCTTGCACCATTTGCCAGCAAATTGTTTGATACAACATCCTGCACCCAGTAAACAAGCGAATGTGCCATAACATCAAGTGTCATTTCAAGCTGGGTTTTTGTAATTGCCTGTTCATTATTGTTTGGAATGAATGGTCTT
>JAVEUY010000121.1:0-7475 GCA_034005315.1 Ignavibacteriaceae bacterium
AAGACCAGACATCTCCGCCCATAATCCATACAGATTTTTTTACAAGATAATCTGACAGACTTTATAAATGTTTTACTTCACTGGTTTTAACATTGGAGCCTGCATTAAGCATATCTTCTAATTTTTTCTTTAATGCTGTTACTCTTTCTCTTTGTTCATAAATATCAGCTTCATCTTTTTGCGGTGCGTTAATCAAAGCATCAACAAGATCATTGCCGATTTCTGAAACAAGTGACTTGAGAAGTTCTTTTGCCTGCATATTGTGTTTATCAACAGCCAATCTGAATCCATAGCCAAACTCAGCATTATCTTCAAATAATGAATTTGACCAGGCAGGACCGCGACCATCTTTATTTGCTGCCCATGGTGTTGTTGGTAAATTACCGCCATAAATTGATGAACATCCGGTAGCATTTGCAACCATTGTTCTATCGCCGAATAACTGACTTACTAATTTTACATAAGGTGTTTCGCCGCAGCCTGCACAAGCACCGGAAAATTCAAACAGCGGTTCTAAGAATTGTGAATCTTTAACTTTAGATACGGCAATTTTTCTTCTGTCAAGTTCAGGAATATTTAAGAAGAAATCCCAATTTACTCTTTCCTGTTCGCGTATCGGGAGCTGTTCAGACATATTGATAGCTTTTAACCTTGTTTCTTTTTTATTCTTAACAGGACATACATCAACGCAAAGTTCACAACCGGTACAATCTTCTACTGCTACCTGTAAAGTATAGAACATGTTTTCGCCATAATCTTTCGATTTAAAAGCTATGTGCTTAAATGTATCCGGTGCACCTTTAATATCTTTTTCTTCATAAACTTTTGCACGTATAGCTGCATGCGGACAGACAATAACGCATTTATTACATTGGATACATATTTCCTTATCCCAAACCGGAACTTCAAGCGCAATGTTTCTCTTTTCCCATTTTGTTGTTGATAGCGGAAAGGTTCCATCAACCGGCATTTTGCTAACAGGTAATTGATCTCCTTCACCGGCAATAATTCTTGCCGTAACTTCTTTAACAAAATCAGGTGCATCTCCGGAAACAGGCGGCTGCATCTTTATTGAGCTTGTAATCTTATTCGGAATCTGAACCTCAAAAAGATTTGCAAGTGTTTTATCAACAGCGTCAAAGTTCATCTGAACTATCTTATCGCCTTTTGCACCGTAAGTTTTTTTAATTGAATCTTTTATCAGATCAATTGCTTTTTGCTGCGGAAAGATATTTGAAATAGCAAAGAAGCAAGTCTGCATAATTGTATTTACTCTTCCGCCCATTCCGGTTTCTTCAGCAACTTTATAAGCATCAATAATCCAGAATTTCATTTTCCTGTCAATCAGATCCCGTTGAACTTTCTCCGGCAATGAATCCCAAACATTTTCTTTATTAACTTTAGTGTTTAACAAAAATGTAGAGCCTTCGCTTGCTTCTCTAAGCATATCCCACTGCTCTAAAAATACCTGCTGATGGCAAGCTATAAAATGTGCTTTGTTAATCAGGTAAGTTGATTTTATTTCTTTTGGTCCGAATCTTAAATGAGATACTGTAGTTGAGCCTGATTTTTTTGAATCATAAACAAAATAACCTTGTGCAAAATAATCAGTTCCTTCGCCAATAATTTTAATAGAGTTTTTATTTGCACCAACAGTACCATCAGCACCAAGTCCGTAGAATTTACTACGAAAAGTTTCTTCAGCTTCAACAGAGAATGCAGGATCAAAATCCAGACTGCTGTTTGTAATATCTTCGATAATTCCTAATGTAAAATGTGCTTTTGGTTTATCTTTGGATAAATTATCAAACACAGCTTTAACCATTGCAGGCGTAAATTCTTTGGAAGATAATCCATATCTGCCGCCCACAATTTTTGGATAAGCAAACTGCAATTCGCCATCCATATATTTTTCTGATACAGCATTTACAATATCCTGATAAAGCGGCTCACCTATTGAGCCCGGCTCTTTTGTTCTATCTAAAACAGCAATTGATTTTACAGTTTTGGGAAGTGCACTAATAAAATGATCAACAGAAAATGGTCTGTATAATCTTACTTTAATTAATCCAACTTTTTCTCCTTTTGCAGCTAAGTACTCAACAGTTTCTTCAGCAGCCTGGCTACCGGAACCCATCATAACTATAATTTTTTCTGCATCCGGAGCACCGATATAATCAAATAAATGATATTGCCGTCCTGTAAGTTTAGCAAACTTATCCATATACTTTTGAACAATTGCGGGACAAGCAATGTAGAATGGATTTACTGTTTCTCTTCCCTGAAAATAAACATCAGGATTTTGAGCCGTGCCTCTCATAACCGGATTATCAGGAGTTAAAGCACGTTTGCGATGTGCAAGAATAAGATCTTCATCAAGCATCGCTTTCATATCTTCTTTCGTCAGTTCTTCAATCTTCATTACTTCGTGCGATGTTCTGAATCCGTCAAAAAAGTGAATAAAAGGCACACGGGCTTCAAGTGTAGCGGCTTGTGCAATCAAAGCACAATCCATTACTTCCTGAACTGAATTAGATGACAACAGCGCAAAACCTGTTGAACGTGTTGCCATAACATCAGAGTGATCACCAAAAATCGAAAGTGCTGCAGCAGCCACTGATCTTGCAGACACATGAAATACTGTTGAGGTTAACTCGCCAGCTATCTTGAACATATTAGGAATCATTAGCAGCAATCCCTGGGAAGCTGTAAATGTTGTTGTAAGTGCACCTGTTTGTAATGCTCCATGGACACTTCCTGAAGCACCGCCTTCACTTTGCAATTCACTGACAGAGGGAACGAACCCCCAAATATTTTTTTTATTAACTGCAGCCCAGGCATCGCACCACTCGCCCATATTTGAAGAAGGTGTTATAGGATAAATAGCAATTACTTCGTTTGTGTTATATGCAACATACGCAGCTGCTTCATTGCCATCGATCGTTATTTTTTTTCTTTCCATTTTTAATCCGTTAAGTTTTTTTGAATTTCACAGTATTATGTTACAAGGTTTACCCAATAATAATACCAAGTAAATAAGCTTAAAAACGAATTATTTAAGCGATAATCAAAGAAAATTTTTAAATGTGAAGAATAAAAGCAAAAAGCTTTTCCCACTTTTAAGAATAATATTTTACAAAAGTTAACTATTGAAAACTGTGTAAGTTCTGTAAAAAATTACTATTCTTTGTTGTCGTTAAAATATATTAAATCTAATTTTGCAAAGAGTGATATTACTATCGCTAAATAATAAAATACAAGGAGGTAAGATGGATTCTTTAAATACTGGTTTTAACAGTAATTACAAACCAATGAAAATCGGAGATTGGTTAATTACTTTTATCATTCAGGCAATTCCTTTGGTTGGAATTATTATGATGTTTGTCTGGGCATTTGGTGAAGGCACACATCCAAGTAAAAAATCCTGGGCACAGGCAGCACTTATTATGATGCTGATTGCAATTATATTATTTATAATCTTTTTTGCTGCCATGTGGACAATGCTCAGTTCATTGTTTAGTGGTGGTTATAATATAAAAAGTGTCTAAAGATTTATTAAGGTTAATACTTCCTTTTTACTAGTAGTTTTAATTTAGTATTATAAAAAAAAAGGCGATCGTATGATCGCCTTGTAATAAATAATTAATAGTAAATTATAAATTAAACAACTCCCTGATCCAGCATTGCATTTGCAACTTTAAGGAATCCGGCGATATTTGCACCGTTAACATAGCTGCCGGAAGTTCCGTATTTTTCTGCAGTATTTATACAAGTATCGTGGATACGGATCATAATTTCGTGCAAGCGTTTATCAACTTCTTCACTGCTCCATGGTAATCTCATAGAATTCTGAGTCATTTCTAAACCTGATGTTGCAACACCGCCGGCATTAGAAGCTTTGCCCGGTGAATAAAGAATTTTTGCATCTGTAAATACTTTAAATCCTTCAATAGTTGTGGGCATATTTGCACCTTCGCAAACACACATACAACCGTTCTTTATCAAGTCTTTTGCATTTTCTTCATTAAGTTCATTTTGTGTAGCACAAGGTAAAGCAACATCACATTTAACTTCCCATGGTCTCTTACCGGGAACAAATTTTACTTTGAATTCTTTTGCATAATCTTCAACAATATCTTTGTTGCTTGAACGCAGCTTTAACATATAATCAATCTTTTCTCCTTTAACTCCGTCAGGATCATAAATGTAGCCATCAGGTCCGGATAATGTAACAACTTTACCGCCAAGCTCTGTAACTTTTCGAACTGCTCCCCAGGCAACATTTCCAAATCCGGATACTACTACAGTTTTACCATCAAATGTAGTTTTTTTGGTTTTTAACATTTCCTGAGCAAAGTAAACAACTCCAAATCCGGTTGCTTCAGGTCTTACAAGTGATCCGCCCCAATTAATTCCTTTACCGGTTAGCACACCAGTAAATTCGTTCTTCAATCTTTTATACTGACCAAACATATATCCAATCTCGCGTGCGCCAACACCAATATCACCGGCAGGAACGTCGGTATCTGGACCAATATGTCTGAATAACTCATTCATAAAGCTTTGGCAGAATCTCATAATTTCATTATCTGATCTTCCTTTAGGATTAAAATCAGAACCGCCTTTACCACCGCCCATTGGTAATGTTGTAAGTGAATTTTTAAATACCTGCTCGAAGGCAAGGAACTTTAAAATACCGAGTGTAACAGATGGGTGAAATCTTATTCCGCCTTTGTACGGACCAATTGCCGAGTTCATTTCAATTCTGTAGCCGCGGTTAACATGAACCTCTCCCTGATCATCTACCCAGGGAACACGAAAAATAATTGTTCTTTCAGGTTCTACCATTCGCTCTAATATTTTCATTGAGCGATATTCCGGATGACGCTGCAAAACCAGATCGAGTGATCCCATTATTTCTTCAACTGCCTGATGAAATTCAGGTTCTGCAGGATTTTTAGCTTTTACTTCAGCTAATAGTTTATTTGTGTAATCTGACATAAAGACCTCTGTTTATTTTTTGTTCATCAATGATGAATTAATTTTTTAAGAATATTTTTAATTAAGTAACTGTAAAGACATGATTATTTTGAAGTCAATAGAATTTTCCACCCACGATATTTTTCAATTGCATTTAGCATTTAGTGATAAAATCAATATTTTTTATATGTCAAAATTAGGAAGAAAAATAGTAATTCCCTAAATAATTAAGATAAAGTTTCGTTATTGAAAAATAAGGCTAAAATTATCACTTATAACAGTTTTTAAAGGATGATTTTAATCTAATATTTTACCGGAAATTTTTGAAAGATGCAGTTATTTCTGTAAGAATAATTAAAGAGAAAACTGTTCAGGCTGTTGATATTTTAAATGAGGAAATAATCCGCTGCGGCGTGGTACCGGAGTTATCCGGTAACAAACAGGACAGCAATTTAACAGCACCATATTATGTATCCGCATCATAATAATCCTTTAATATTCCTGAGTCTGATTAAGAACAAAATATTTTAATGTCAGGTTAAATATCTGTAAAGTTGTTTATTTTAGTACAACCAAACACGAATTTTATAGGTGCCTTTTTGAATTTTATGGAAA
This sequence comes from Ignavibacteriaceae bacterium, assembly GCA_034005315.1. Classification (GTDB taxonomy): domain Bacteria; phylum Bacteroidota; class Ignavibacteria; order Ignavibacteriales; family Ignavibacteriaceae; genus IGN3. The sequence continues at coordinate 5,596 of JAVEUY010000121.1, forward strand.
AAGAAAAACCGATTGGTGTATTTGATTCCGGTATTGGCGGTTTAACTGTGGTCAAAAGATTATCATCAGTTTTGCCGAAGGAAAGTATTGTTTATTTTGGTGATACTGCACGTGTGCCTTACGGATCAAAATCAAATTCAACAGTTATTGATTATTCAATTCAGAATACTAATTTTTTACTGAACAAAAATGTAAAAGCTGTTGTTGTTGCATGTAATACTGCATCATCAATCGCAATTTCTGCTTTGAAAGAAAAATTTGATGTTCCCGTTATCGGAGTAATTCTACCAGGTGCAGATATGGCGGTAAGTGAAACTAAAAACGGAAAAATCGGAGTTATCGGTACACGCGCAACAATATCAAATCAGGCTTATTCCAAAGCAATAAAGGATGTTGATGTCAAAATTAAAGTTTACGAAAAAGCCTGCCCGTTGTTTGTACCACTTGCAGAAGAAGGATGGATAAATCACAAAGCTACTTATGATATTGCAGAAGAGTATTTAAGTGAATTAAAAGAAAAAGATATTGATACATTAGTTCTTGGCTGTACACATTATCCTATCCTTGCAGATGTAATACAAGATGTGATTGGTAAAGATGTTAAACTGATTGATTCAGGTATTGCAGCTGCTGATGTTGTAAGAAATGAAATAAACAGAATCGGATTTGAAACTAATTCTGCCGTTCCCGGAAATCTTGATTTATATGTAAGCGATATCCCGACAACATTTAAAAAAGTTGCAGAATTATTTTTAGGAAAGCAGATAAACGAAGTTTTAAAAGTTGATATTGAGGAATTGCATAAAATTAAAATTTAATTCTATCCCGAAACACAGGGGTTATGTTAGTCGCTTTGTTAAACAGATTGCATCGCTCTTAAAACATCACCCGCAATAAATTCTTTTATTCAAAATATTCTCTTATCTTATTAATGTTATCGGTTAAACCAAGGACTATCATCAACTTTATTCTTGCTTTCTGACCATTCAAATAATCTGAAAAGATTACTCCTAAATTGTGCAGATGTTTTCCTGCTCCGGGATAACTGTAAATATCATCTGTTTCACCGGCAGGACATCGTGAAGTTAAAACAACCGGTATTGATTTTTCAACAGCGTATTTAATTCCTTCAAATGCCGGCGGTGGAACATTTCCAACACCGAGAGCTTCAACTACAATTCCTTTTACACCGCTATCAGCGGAATACTTAAAAAATTTTTCATTCATACCTGCATATACTGTAAGTAAATCCACATTTGTATTAATTTTTTCTGTCTCTATAGTCTCAAGGAATCTCGGCAGCCGATTATACATCACCCTGCTGTTTTGAACAAATCCGAGTGTACCAAAATCCAGACTCTTAAAAGATTCAACTGAATCAGAATAGATTTTTGTTACCTCGCTTGCTGCATTGATTTCTCCATTTAAGCAAACAAGTACACCAAGATTTCTGGAATTATCATTCAGGCAAATTATTAAAGCATCAATAAGATTTCTTGGTCCATCCCAATCAGGTTCAGAACTGTTTTTCATCGCTCCGATAACTACAATTGGAATTTCTGTTTTAATTGTTAAATCTAAAAAGTAAGCAGTTTCTTCAAGTGTATCTGTTCCGTGTGTTACGATTACACCATCGTATTTATCTGCTTTAAGTTTTGCATTTATTTTTTTTGAAAGGTCTAACATCAGTTCCGGTGTAACATGCGGACCAGGATATTTTCCAAAATCAAGACATTCTATTTCTGCTAAAGATTTTGCTTCAGGAATCATCCCGAGTAATTCACTTCCTGAATATCTTGGAACAGCGCCGCCGGTTTTTTCATCAATCATCATGGAAAAAGTTCCGCCGGTAAACACGATTAATATTTTTTTCATTCAAT
>JAVEUY010000122.1:0-7460 GCA_034005315.1 Ignavibacteriaceae bacterium
AACAAATTAACTGCTGACTCTGTTTATCTTGTTAGATGATTAATGTTGATTGGATTAATTAAGTAATAAGATTTCTGTTTAAAGAAACTCAATAATACATGTAAAAAAAATTCTATTTAAACTTCTTCTTTAAAGCCTTCTGTACATTAGGCGGCACGAAGCTGCTTATATCTGCGTTAAGTGATGCAAGATTTCTGATAACAGTTGAGTTAAGATAAGTATATCGTTCATGCGGCATTAAAAAAATAGTTGTTATATCTCCGCTTAGTTTTCTGTTCATCAGTGCCATTTGAAATTCAAATTCAAAATCGCTTATCTGTCTTAAACCTCTTACAATTGCAATAGCACCGACTTTCTTTGCGTGCTCAACTAAAAGACCGTCAAATGAATCAATAATTACTTTATGTTTAAATTCTTTTAATGATTCCTGAAGCATTTCAACACGCTCTATTGTGGTAAACAGCGGCTGTTTTGATGGATTTATAGCAACAGTAATAAAAACTTCATCAAAAAGATCAACTGCTCGTTTAACTATATCGATATGTCCGTAAGTTACAGGATCGAAAGTACCGGGATAAATAACTCTTTTCATAGGGTTAAAAATATCTTATTTCTGAAAATCTAATCTATTTATAATCAGAATTATATAAAAAAATAATTTATCTGAAAAACTATTTCGGAAATATCTCATAAAGACTGGAATCGCCGATAGTTTTAAATGGCTCAGTTTTAAAATTTTCTATATCCTTTTCTTTTGTTTGAATTGATCTTTCAATTATCATTCTTGCATTGCTTTTAAGATAATTGTTTTGCAGTATATTATTAACTACATCGTAGATGTCATCATTAAAAAACGGAGGATCAGCAAGTATAAGATCAAATTGTTTATCAGGACTTTTTTTTGAGTAATCTATTGCACTCATTTTTATCACTTTGCAGTTATCTTCAACATTAAGTGATTTAATATTTTCCCAAAGATTTTTATATATCTGATAGTTTCGTTCAATAAAAGTAACTTGTTTTGCGCCGCGGCTTAAACATTCTAATCCAAGTGAACCTGAACCTGAATAAAAATCCAGCACTTCAATTCCGTCAAAATCAATTCTGTTATTTAGTAAATTAAAAAGTGTTTCTCTAACTCTGTCAGTTGTGGGGCGGATTTCTTTTGATTGAGGAACATTTATCAGTCTGCCTTTAAATATTCCGGAAATGATTCTCATTCTCATGTTACATACAGAAAAATCAGGCTATCCTGAATGCAATACCGGCAGCAGAAGAAAATGAATTGTATTTTTCAAGGTAAAGTTTGCTTTCGTATAAATCCGGCATTGGTCTTATTTTATCAAAAGGATTAAAAGCGATAAAATCAAGTCCTAAAACTTTTTTAAGTGTATGCACAATTGCAGGCGAGATTTCATCACCCGAAATGAATGCAGCTTCTATTTGTGTTCTTTCAATATTAAGTATTGATGAAGCTGATGTTTCTTTTAACAGATGATCAGTAATTTCACTTGCATCATTGAGGGGAATAACTTTAAAGTATAATGGTCTTCCATTAAAAGCATAAAAGAGCGATAAAAACTTATTGTTAAAATAAACGCTTAGAGTTAGACCTTTGTAAACGATTGCATTACTTACTGAGAGTGATCTTTCAGCAGCAATATGAAGGTTATCAATAAATCTTAACTTCAGATTATTTTTTTTACAAAATGTATCAAGCATTTGGAGATATCTTCTTTGAACAGCAAAAACAAGCGCTGTATTTATTTCAATAAATGGTCCCTGCTCAATTTCAAAGTATTGAAGAACTAAATTTTTTGTGGAGATAAAAGGATAGTTAACAGAAAATTCCCATTTAAACTCATCAATCAAATCCTGATAAAGTAAAGTAGTATCATAAGGAATCTGCATTGTGTGGAAAAGTTCAAAAGGTAAAGTAAATGATGCAGAATTACTGTTAAAATTTTTCTTGATCAGCAATTCATCAAAAGCGCCCTGCAAAAGGGCGCTGATTTTTGTTTCTTTATCTGTTTCAAAATTTATCGGATCATTAAAGTAAGTTTCATCAACATTTACAAGTCTGAACTGATCATTAAGATAATTTACTTCAACGATCTGCAGTTTTGTGCCGGATAAATTAAACCCGATATGATTTTCAAATCCAGCCATTACCTGATATCATTACTCCCAGGAAGCAGTATTCTTTAATGCTTCGTTATCAAGACTGCCGATTGAACCGTATCCGGCAGGGTCTTCGATATAATATTTTGTTCCTTTAATGGTTTTCTTTTCAACACGAAGAACTTTACCTGAAGGATTTATTATAGTGTCGCTTACAACCGTACTGTCAATTCCCATTGTAAATCTTTGATTTATTTTTGGTGATAAAAACAAGCTGTCCGGAGTAAAAGTGCCATCAGATAATACTTTGAATGGATCAGCAGATTTTTGTCTTAGTGAATCAAAAGCATTACGAACGCTGTCAACATACTTATCATTTTTAATAAAATTTATCAGCCCGTCAAGGCTGCCTGTAAAAGAACCATTTTTACGCTGCCAAAGTATCTGGGCTTCTTTAAGATTTACCATTCTTAATCTGGTTTCTTTTTTTAAATAATTTTCTTTGTCAATATGTTCTTGAGGATCGAGCACTGCAACCTTAATAAGTAATACAGTAAGAATTGCAATTATAAGATATAATCCAGCATGTAAGTACCAAGGATCTTCATTTTTTTTAGAACTATTGGATGGCATTATTCCTCCGGGAAAAAAATTGATTATTAATTAATCTATATAAATGTATTTTCTAATTTGCTTAAGTTTTTTATCGCCAATGTTCTTAACATTTAACAGTTGGTCAACATTTTTAAATCTCTTAATACTTAGCCGGTATTCTATAATTTTCTGAGCTGTCTTTTCGCCTATACCTGGTAAATTAGCCAGCTCATCCGCTGCTGCAGTATTAAGATTTATACTTTTTTCAGCAGGCAGAATTTTCTTTTTAATATTCTTAAAATCCTGAGTGTTAAAATCTAAAACTTCCTGCTTATAATCAATATTTGTGCTGCCACTTTTTTGACTATTTAAAGAAGCCGAATCTGAGGTAAAAGCATAAAATTTTGTATCTTCTTCTTCATAATCGTAACTAAGATATGGATTGCTTTCCTGATTATTAAAAAATGTTTTATAAATAATCCCGATAAAAAAGACAGAGATAAGAAAACCTAAAATTTTTATTTCAGTTTTTGTTAAACCGGTTCTTTTTGATAATCTTTCAAACATTGGTTTTTACTTTAATTATGCAAAGTTACATAATTATTTCAGTCAATTATCTTTACAGCTCAAATTTTTTAAAGAAACCATTTCCAGTTTCTTTGTCTATGGGTTTGAAATTAGGCTGATTTGCTAATTCCTTTAGTAGCTCTTTTTCTTTGGCAGATAATTTTTTTGGAATATTTATGTTAATCTTTATAATTTGGTCACCATAACCAGATTGGTTCAGATGTTTAATTCCTTTATCCCTCATTTTGAGTAGTTTACCGGATGGGGTTCCCGGATCTATTTTTAATCTTGCTTTACCGTTTAATGTCGGAACGTCAACCTCAGTTCCTAATACAGCTTCAGGAAATGTAACAGAAAGTTCATATAAAATATCATCTTCTTCTCTTACAAAATATTTATGTTCCTCTTCTTTAAATACAACAATAACATTGCCCGGATGTCCGCCTCGTTTTCCGGCATTTCCCTCACCACGCATTGTCATATAACTTCCTTCATGAACTCCCGGTGGAACATCAATTTTTATAGTTGATTCATCGCTGATTCTGCCATCACCAGAGCACTTTTTACAGGGAGTATCAATAACTTCACCTTCACCGTTGCAATTTGCACATGCTGTTATATTAACAAATTGACCAAAGACAGATCTTGAAACTGATCTTATCTCACCGGTTCCATTGCAAATAGGACATTTTTTTCTGGAAGTACTTCCTTCTGCACCGGTACCTGAGCATTGATCGCAAGTAATATGTTTTTTGATTTTGATTTTCTTTGTTACACCTGCTGCAATTTCTTCCAGAGTAAGTTTAAGAGTAACCTTAAGGTCTGAACCTGGTATTCCTTTGCTTCGCTGTCTGCCTCTTTGCTGTCCGCCTCCAAAAAAATCATCAAAGATTGAAGAGCCGCCGCCAAAAATATCTGAGAAGTGTGAAAATATATCGTTGATATCAGAAAATCCCTGCGAACCATATCCGCTGCCTTTAACTCCATTATGACCAAAACGATCGTATCTTGCACGCTTGTCATCATCATTAAGGATTTCATAAGCTTCTGCAGCTTCTTTGAATTTGTCTTCAGCTTCCTTATCGCCTTGATTTCTATCCGGATGATATTGCATTGCAAGTTTGCGGTATGCTTTTTTAAGATCGTCTTTTGAAGCGTTTTTTGAAACGCCCAATACTTCGTAATAATCTCTTTTAGTCATTTACTTTCTTTATATTGATATATTATTCTTCACTAACAATAACTTTAGCGTACCTTATTACATGATCCTTATAAATGTATCCTGTTTCCAGTTCATCAAGAATAGTATGCGGAGGCACTGAATCATCAGGTCTCTGCATCAAAGCTTCGTGATATTCAAAATTAAACGGTTTGCCGATAGATTCAATTTTCTTCACGCCCTGTTCATCAAGTGTTTTCATGAATTTATTATAAATAAGCTGAATACCTTCTTTAATTTTTTGAATATCAGTTTCTTCAGACATATGAGATAATGATCTTTCCAGATCATCTATTGTAGGAAGAAGTTTAATGATTAATGATTCGGCAGCATATTTTAATAAATTCAGTTGTTCATTTTCAGTTCTTCGTTTATAATTTTCAAACTCTGCTGCTTTACGGAGCATTAAATCTTTGTAATTAGCAACTTCATTTTCCAATGCTTTTATGATTTCTTCGTTTGACAGATTTGCTGATGTTTGCTGTTCATTATTTATTTCTTCAGTTACTTCGCTTTCAGTTTGATTTGTTTCGTTTAAGTCTGCATGTTTTTCATCATTAGCATTTTTCTTTTGCATTATTTTTTCTCCTTATTTATTTCCTGTTAGTACTTCTGTTAACAGATCTCCAAGATATGAAATAATTGCAACAACTTTTGAATATTCCATTCTTTTCGGTCCTATTATCCCAACTGTACCTGATGTTTCTCCAAACGAATATTCTTTTGTGATAAGGCTGTATTCGCGAAGCTTTTCATCTTCATTTTCAGTACCGATTGAGATAAGTATGTTATTAGATTTCTCAGGTTTTTTCTTATCTAAAATATGAATTATGATATCTTTATCTTCTATAAGTTCGATAACACTCTGAAATTTTTCGGGGTCTTCAAACTCAGGCTGCTGAATTATATTTGTTGCTCCGGTTATCAGTATTTTTTCTTCGGGTTTTACATTAGTAAAAATTTTATCGATGGAATCTACAAATAAACGCATTATAGGTTTTTCTGAATCTTCAACATCTATCAGTCTTTCTTTGGCTGTTTGTCTGATTTCCTGAAATGTTAAACCGTTTAGTCTTTCATTAAGAACAGATTCTATATCAGATAATGAGCTTGCTTCAATTTCAGAATCAAATTCCAGAGTAATAGTTTTTATCAAACCTGATTGAATACTTACTACAACCAATAATCTGGTGTTTGAAAGAGAAACTAATTGAATTTTTGTTAATATTCCCTTATCAAGTGTCGGATATGTTACACAGGCAATCTGTCTGGTAATGTTGCTAAGTAACTTTGAAGCAACTTTTAATATTTGTTCTTTTTCTGTTAACTGAGCATCAAGATTTTTTTCAATAAATCCTTTTTCCGAAGCTTTCAATTCGGATATTTCCATCAGTGAATCGACATAATATCTGTAGCCTTTATCTGTCGGAACTCTTCCGGCAGAAGTATGCGGATGATTAATATAACCTGATTCTTCAAGTTCAGACATTATACTTCTTACCGTTGCCGGTGAAACACCGACATCAAACTTCTTGGTAATGTTTCTGGAACCAACCGGAGAAGCGGTTAATACAAACTGCTGAACAATGGACCTAAGTATTAGTTTTTCCCGTTCGTTTAGATTTTTGTGTAATGTTGATGCCATTTTTAAAAAAAATCGTTATTTAATTGACAAATATATCAATAATTCAAAAAATTATTCAGAATCTTAATCACTAAACATTCTAAAGTCTTTAGTAGCAATAAAAACTTAAATTTATTTTTAATCGGAATTATTACTCACACTGATTTTTGAAAAATAAAGAAAAAATAAATCACCAATAGTTGCTAATAGAAAATATTTTGGAAATAATAAATATCCAAATTATTTTAGATTATAAAATAAATAAGATTTTTTATATGCCTGCTGAAATGGAACCAATTGCAGATATGATCTGCGAACTGACCCGTAATTGCAATATCAAAGAAGAATATTTTGCTGCAAGTTTTAATCTATCACCAACCGAAATAAAATTTTTAAAACTATTTGCTGTTAAACCTCAATATACAATTAAAGAATTACGGGAAATCTTAAAACTTACACCTGGCAGAATAACACATATTCTAACGTCATTAGAAGCTAAAAACCTGATTTTCAGAACTCTGGATGCTAAAGATAAAAGAATAATCCTGGTTAGTCTTCAGCCCAAAGCTAATCCACTTATAATAAATTTACAGCAAAATTATAAAGAACTTAATAAAAAAATTCTGCAAAATGTAAGTCAGGAACAACTGGAAATAATCTCTTCAGCACTAAAAACCCTTAATATAGTATTTGCACAATGGGTCAATCAAAAATAATTTATACTCTAAAACAACTTAAGTTATTCAGAAAGTAAAATGAGAAAGATAGTAGTAATTCTTGCTTTTATCGGTTTACTAATAATCATCGCAATCGGCTTCTTTTCACAGAAAGATTATGAGCCGACTACCTTAATGAAACTAAAAGAAAAATATTCCAAAAAATATACTTCTTCTGTTGATCATTCTAAGTTTGTATCGCTTCAACAAAAATTTTCTTCTCCACAGCAAGTTACTGCATCCTGTATAACTTGTCACAATAAACGCCATCTGGAGGTAATGCAGTCAAATCACTGGAATTGGGAAAGAGAAGAATATATACAGGGTAAAGGTATTGTGTATCTGGGAAAAAGAAATGCAATTAATAATTTTTGTATTGGTACACAGGGCAATGAAGAAAGCTGTGCAAAATGTCATATCGGATATGGAATGACTTCAGATGATAAATCGTTTACTGATTCTACTAATGTTGATTGCCTGATATGCCACGATAACACTGAAACTTATGTAAAGGCAGATGAGAAAGGCGGATTACCTTTAGCTTCGTTAGATTTTAATGCAATTGCGCAAAGTGTTGGAAAACCAAAAATAAGTAACTGCGGCGATTGACATATCTTTG
>JAVEUY010000123.1:0-7385 GCA_034005315.1 Ignavibacteriaceae bacterium
ACTTGTATAATAATATTTTTTCTGAAACGGCAGCATTAAATCTTTTATGCGGCTTATACGTTCATAAATTTCATCTCTATATTCGGGAAAAATATCTGCAATCTCTTTTAACCTGGTAATTTCAAATGTTTTATTATATGTAAGAATATCTCCTTTGTCTTTGGTTGCTCTTAAAAGATTTTCAATAAATTTTACTCTGGGATCATCTGGCGTATCAGCTAAAAAATCAAAATGCCGGATGTTGCTTTTCCGATTTTCCTTATAATGAATAGAATACTGAAAAGGTATTTGCATATACGGTTTCGAATTATCAAACATAGGAACAGCAGGCTGGAATGTTTCAAAGTCCATAAAATAAATTGGATAATTAAGCTCAGATAAGAAATCTTTAATTGCGTCTTTATCAATTATATCTTTTTTGCTTTTATAAACATCAAGCTGTATGCCGGCAGCTTTAGGTAATTTAAAATCATCAGGAATATCTTCAAGCCTTATTATTCCGCTTCTGTATAAATCATATTTTTTATTCAGATGCAGACCGGCAAGATCGAATACTGAATTTTCAGGAATATGTTTTCTGCAGTATTGAAAGAACGAGCAGGTGTATGGATTATAACAATGTTCTCCGATATCAATATCAGGAATTGTTTTTTTACTCAATACTTCTTTAAAGCGATTGATTTTTTCTTCAACCCAATTCTGCATCGGTAATATCTTATCCAGCACAGATTCGATGATAAAAAGTTTATTTAAATCAAGCTCTCCGTTCCGTACATACTGATTATTTATATAGACGATAGAAAAATCCTTTACATCATAACCACCGTTGGTAATTACCCGGTATTGCAGCGCTGCATCCTGAAGATATGTATCAGAAATTGAAGTTGAACTTTTTACTTCAAAAACTTCAACAGCATTTCCTTCATTAAGGACAATATCTGCAATTGCTAAAACATCGCTAAAATTAAATGATGCTTCGTAAATTACTTTTTGTTTATTCTTAATAAGTTCTTTAGTCAGTGCTAAAGCTTTATTATACTCGAATGGAGATTTTGGTCCGGCATCAATCCCATCAGGAAAAAGTCTTTGTGCTATTATGCCTACATCGGTTCCGCGTTTAAATACTGCTTTTTGCATTTCTGAAAGCGGGTACATTTCATTGTAATGGTATTTATATAAATAAAGATGTTTTTCACATTGAACACCACGGATGAAAGAAGATTTGCTAAGAAGATGTGAAGACATTAAAATTCCGATTAATAATTATTATTGCTTATTAATTTAATACTATTCAACACTTTATTATTCATTAATATCCGCCAAATCTATTCTTAAATTCCTGACATCATTGGTTAAGATTTTATTCATTATTTCCGGTTCTTCGAATAAAGGACTATGAGCAGACTGATTAAAAGAATAAAAACCTTTTACAGGTGCATTTATTTTGTCAAAGTATTTTTTTGCCAGTTCGTATGAACAGGTATTATCATAAACTCCGTGTAACAAATAAACCGGAATTTTAAAATTATTTTTTGTTTCTATGAGATTGGTTCGGGACATTGAAGCCCAATTTTGACCAACACCCGATTCAGATTTACTTGCCCATAGATGATATTTATCTGCTAATGAATATTCGCTAAAGAATAATGAAGGCAGAAAAAGATCGGTTACTACATTTCTCATATTCCGCATTGTTCCAATGCCTAGTTCGTGCATTGCTTTATCTCTGATTCTTAAATATTCTTCTGGAATATTCTGCTTATCATTAAAGTTAAAACTTTCAAATAGCTTAGCCATTTTTTTGTTATTCCTTTTTCTATACTCATTCAGGATATAATTATATGCAAGTTTTTCTGATAAGAGCTGGTCTGACATTTGTGCAATTCCGATGTATGCATCAAATAACTCCGGAGCTTTATCAATAACATAAACTCCAAGAAATGTTCCTCCTGAATGCCCCATTAAATAAATTTTTTTCTTATTAAACCTCTTTCTTAAATAATGTGTCAGTTCAACAGTATCTTCGACAAGCTGTTCTATTGTAACTGATTTTTGTGACACATCTGAATTGTATGATATTCCGCAATTTCTCTGTTCCCACCAAACCATTATAAAATTATCTTCAAGAAGAGTCGGATATTTTTCAGTTAAGAAATAATCGGGCATACCACCGTGCAGGTAAAGGATAACCGGGCTATTAATATTTTTTCCTTTTATGAATACTCCCTGTTTAGTTCCGTTTATATCCGGAAATATTTTTTCAGAAATGCTGTTCACTATTTTGTTACCATTTTTGTCTAAAAACTGTTTTGGTTTCCCGGGACTAAGGACCAACAATGTTATAAATACCGCTACAATCAGAAATACAAGAAATGCTAAAAGGTACATTATAATCTTCTTCATTTATTTTTTATTTATCCATCCACTCTTTAAATGAGGATGCTCTTTCAACGCTTACAAGTGCTTCAACTCCTTTTGGCTCGGGCGGACTCAATTCTATTTTTATTCTTGAGCGGGAATATGGGGTCATATTCTTTATTGCATTAAATGATACTATCATCTTTCTGTTGATGCGAAAAAATTTTTCGGGATCAATTACTTCCTGAAGTTTATCAAGTGTAAAATCAACCGGGTAAGTATTTCCGGATAATGTTGTCAGAAAAACGTTTTTTTCCAATGCGTAAAAATTAGCGACTTCATCAATCTCAACCTTTTTAATTTTTTGTCCGTACTGAATTAAAAATCTTTTCTTATAACTGATCTCCTTATTCTGAATGCTTCTGATTATATGTTCAAAATCCATCAGGTAAGAAGATTTAATGTTTTTGAACTTATTCAGACTTTCACGCAATTCTTCTTTCTTTATCGGCTTAAGAAGATAATCAACGCTGTTTAGTTTGAAAGCTTTGACTGCATATTGATCATAAGCTGTTGTGAAGATAACCGGGACATTAACTTCAACCTTTTCGAATATTGAAAAACTCAATCCGTCTTCAAGCTGAATGTCAAGAAAGATTAAATCCGGTTTGTTCTGTTTAAGATATTTAATTGATTGCTCTACAGAAGTCAGTTTTTCAGAAATTTCAGTTGAAGAATCAACCTCTTTGATTAACTCTTCTAATCTTTCTGCGGCAAGTTTTTCATCTTCTATAATTATTGCTTTCATATTTTCCTCTTTATGTTACTCAGGGTTTTCTTTGCAGCGCCCGATATAACCAATCTCCTTTAGCAATACAGAGGCTCCTGATGGAGGCACGGAGCTGCTGAAATTAATCCGGTTTAAGTAATGTGATTTTTGCAATGTATTCTTTTTCGGTTACGGTAAACTGTGGAAGCTTTTCTTCCAGCAGCTCATATCTCTTTCCAAGATTAGTTAATCCAACTCCTTTTGAATCTGTGCCCTTTACCTTTGGCTGAAGATTGTTAACAATCACCAGCATATCATCTTCGTTGTAAATTTTTATTTTCAATGGTTTATTTAATACTGCTTTATTGTGTTTGAAAATATTTTCAAGTAAGGTCTGAACTGCAAGAGGTGGAACTAAAAAACTTAACTTTGCAGCATCAATATTTATTTCCATATCCACTGCGTTATCAAATCTTATCTTTTGTAAATACAAAAATGATCTGGCAAAATCTATCTCTTCCCTCAGCTCAACAACCGGTTTTTCAATTACATCTAAAGTATATCTGTAAACGGATGAAAACTCATCCACAAAATTTTGTGCTTTGTCAGAATCCTTTTTTATAAGAGATGAAAGAGCATTCAGACTATTGAATAAAAAATGCGGATTGAGCTGATCTTTTAGAATTTCAAATCTTATCTGTGAGTTTTCTTTCTCAAGTCTTTCTGCTTTAACCAATGATATCTGACTTCTTCTAAACCAGATTATCGTTTCAATAACAGTGATAATGATCAGATTTAAAACTGAAGTTATCAGTGAATTATTAATTACATTTTTTAACATTCCATCTTTATATGGCATTAAAGTTCCTGCAACAAGAGTTATTGAGATACCGATAAGTACAGCAGCAGATACTGCAAATAAAAATTCAATAGGGATTCTAATTAATAATTTTTCGGGCAGACTGAAATGTTTATCAAGATAGTTAATAATTTTCAGATTGAGGAAAACTAATATAAAAGCAAATACAAAACTGAAAATTGTTCCTATCGCAAGCCTCGTTATAAAATTACCGGCATTTGGAACATCAATAAAACCAGTTATATAATTGTAAGTAATAATTATTAGCTGCAAAAAAAAGGACAGAGCCAAAACTGTCAGGATAGTATATTTATTTAATTTCATTTTCACACATCAAAATTCGTTAAAAATTATTTTAGATGCTCGTTTTTATTTGTCATTATAAGCGGAGCGAAGCATCCGGTTGGAACTGTTTATAATGTTCTTTTAACGCTTCGCTCATCAGAATAGTTATAGAAAAAACTAAAAAGTCCAGCTTAAACCAATACCAGCCGAAATATAATTCAGATCAACATTTGTACTTACACTATTTATCTCAATCTCTCTGTTTAATGAACGATATCTTACTGAAGGTAATAATGAAAACTTATCACTCAAAGGGATCACTAATCCAACTTCTGCCTGCCATCCTAATCCATGTCCGGAATCAGTCGTAATATCTCCATAGTTATTTTCAATCTCGATATGATTATAAGTTCCGCCGGTACGTATAAGATATCTTATATCCAAATCACCGATTGGATGAATAAATTGAAGCCCGAATGTATAACCAGTTTCTTCAAAGCTTGCATCAGTTCCGGCAAAAGATTGATCAACAGCAAAATTATTATAACTCCATCCTGCATAAGCAGCAAGATGAGGCATAAGTTTATAGGCAATTGTTAGCCCGGTGCCAAATCCTAATCCAGGATCAGCATCTGAGATATTTTTTACTGCATAATTAATTCCGGGTCTTAATTCCAAAGCCCACATATCCTGTCCGTGGGTTTGATTGTAAAACATAAGTATTGTTAGTACAACTGTTATTAAAAATACGTTTTTCATTTTTGCTCCCTTTTAGGTTCGTGAATAAATGTGTTTATAGTTCTGTTCCAAACTTATAAGCTTAAACAGAAGCTGGAAAAAATAAGGTGATGAACCTGCATAAATGCGTGATGAACCTGAACTAAGTAAGTCTCAGACGGAAATCATAATTTCCGGTGCAAGCATTAATGAGGTTATTTGTACGATGGATATTCATTTAAAATTTTCAGGACTAAGAGAGCTGATAAAAATTCGTTATCAAATAATTTTATTTGGGCACTTTGTGAAGATAAAGAAGGAATGATCTGGATCGGTACTGACAATAAGGGCTTAATAAAATTTAATCTGATCGATCATACGTATTTAAAAGATTCTTCTTGATGAAATAAAGTCTGAGAATTTTATGAAAAATAGTCTGGTCAAAAAATTCAATTCTTGTTTAATTGTGATAAAGAAATTACAGAGTTATCACAATCTACTGTTCATGTCAAACTGATCTTGATGTGATGATGCGATTATCAGAATGATTAATGTATTTTATTTAACTGGCGCGAGTCTTATCGTGCCGGTTTTAAGTATCTGCTGATATCAGATGTTTTTCACATTGAACACCACGGATGAAAGAAGATTTGCTAAGAAGATGTGAAGACATTAAAATTCCGATTAATAATTATTATTACTTATTAATTTAATATTTTTAACTGTAAGTATTTCATAATTGGCTGGAAACTAATAAACATAATTCAAATTTATAATAATGAAATTTTTATTATCAACATTTATTGTGCTGCTTTTTCTTAACTCAAAATTTTCTGCACAAATTAATCCGCTTACAAACAGCGCTGATAACGGGTATGCCTGGATATCCCTTTCACAGCCGGTAAATAAGTTAAAAGATTATAAACAGAATTATCTTATTTCAATCCTTGATAATCAGAAACTAAAAAAATTATCCGGTCAAAAAATTTCATACTTGTTTAATTGTGATAAAGAAATTACAGAGTTATCACAATCTTCTGTTTCATCTCAAACTGATCTTGATGTGATTATCAGAATGCTTGATGTGTTTTATTCAACTGAAGAGAATCTTATCATACCTGTTCTGGGAGCTTATTGTTATTGTATAAAAAATCTTTCAGGACTTTCTAAGGAAGAATTGGAAAATTACAGACAAGAGTTATTAAAATTTTCTAAAGAATAGTTAAAACAGTCCGGGCTGGTCAAGACTCTTTTTGGCTTTCTTTCCTTTTTTGTGTTCTTTTAAAAAATCGGCAAAGTCTTCTCTTTTGATAATATACACTTTACCAACCTGAGTTGATTTCAAGCTTCCGTTTTTTATATGATACAAAACTCCTGAATGACTCATATCCAAAAGTTTTGCAACTTCCTGAACACTGAAGAACTCCTTCATAACGCTTTCACGATTACTGAATACTTCTTGCAGCCCAAATTTAAGCAGTTAAAATCAGAGTTTCAATCAGAATTAGTATGAAGATTAAATGAGAACAAACAAAAACAAAGTTTCATTATTTTGCTAGTAGTTAAATGATGATAAAAAAGCCGGTCAAACTAAAAGAATAACCGGCTTAAAAAAGTTTAAACTTATTAATCTAAAAAATCATTTTATCAGCATCATTTGTTTTGTTATCAACTGACCGTTGCTTTGTAGTGTATAAAAATAAATTCCGCTTGCAAAACGGCTTGCATCAAAGTAAACCCGATGTACACCTGCGGTTTTATATTCATTTACAAGTACCGCAATCTCTTTACCAAGAATGTCATAAACCTTCAACGTGGTATTTCCGCTTTCAGGTAATTGAAATCTAATGTTAGTAACAGGATTAAACGGATTAGGATAGTTCTGGCTTAAAATAAAATTATCAGGTAATTCTGAATATTGATCATTAATATCAGTAAGCGGAGAAAAAAGATTTTTATAAAAATGAAAATTTCCATTATACTCACCGATAACCATATCTTTTCTGAAATCTCCGTCAAGATCTGCAAATGCCGGATGTGTAGCCTGATTAGCTCCTGTGCCTGCAAATAATGAATCTTCTCTTACCCATACAGGATTATTAACCGTTCCATTATTTCTGTAATATCTGATAGAACCCCAGTTATCACCGATTATCAGATCATAATCATCATCATTATCAATATCAGCAAGAGTTGGTCTGCCGTAATTCGGGAAGGTAACACCGGTAAACATAGTATTGTTTTCAGTAAATACATTATTCCCGTCGTTTAAGTAAAACTTTGTTTGACTTCCTGTTTCAGCACCAACAAGAAGATCAAGATGACCATCACCGTTTAAATCTGCAAATGATGGTTTACTGCCCCAGCCGATATCAATAGAGCCAAACATAGTTGTAT
>JAVEUY010000124.1:0-7382 GCA_034005315.1 Ignavibacteriaceae bacterium
AGTTCGATTGGCGAAAAAATTGAAACATTAACTAATAAATATTATGAATCCGGTTACTATCAACTTGAATGGAGAACTGATAAATATTCATCAGGAATTTATTATTACCAATTGAAAACAAAAGACTTTGTAGAAACAAAGAAAATGATTTTGCTGAGATAAAATATTGGAACACACTATCAACAAGAAACTGATAAGTTTATTAATAAATATGTAAATAAAAAATCAGGAAAAAGATATTGCTTTCATTAAAGAAATGGTCAAATCCAAAATCCCGATCATAAATAATCTCATAAATCGGATAAAGACTATAAAGCAATTGATAAATGAAAAAAGTTTAACTTCTAGCCGGCAGAAATACCGGCTTGTTTGTATCTTTCTTTTGTGAACAAACAATCTGAAAATCTTTGCTATTGGATGTTGTAAATTAGTAATTTAATAGTAATGATTTAGAAGTTACTGACGCTATAAGCAAGTTTTATGAATAATTTTACTTTAAAACTTTGGCGGCGATGGAGGCTTAATAATATTACAAAAATTATAAACTAATTTGATTAATATGCTTGGTCAGGAACTAGAATGGAAAACTAGAAAAGAGCGAATTGATAAGAAACTCAAATCTCTTAATCCACCTTGGAATATTATACATTTCTCAAAAATTAAAGATCATACAAGATTAACTAATCACGCTGTTGAAGAATATCCAACCGAGAATGGTTTTGCAGACTATGCTTTATTTGTAAATGGAAAATTATTAGGAATCCTTGAAGCAAAGAAAGTATCCGTTGATCCACAAAATGTTCTTGAACAAGCAAAAAGGTATTCAAAAGATATTGTTGAAGGAGAAGGAAACTGGGGTGAATACAAAGTACCATTCCTGTACGCTTCTAACGGTGAAGTAATTTGGTATATCGATGTGCGCGTTGATAAAAATATTTCCAGGCGCATTTCAAATTTTCATTCAGCACCAGCATTAGATGAATTTTTTAACTGTGAAATAATTAGTGATGACATTTTCAGATCCCGTAATGTAGAAAATGAAAAGTTACGCTGTTATCAGACTAAAGCAATAAATGCAATTGAAGAAGGCATTATTGAAAAAAAGAGAGCAATGCTTCTTGCAATGGCTACAGGAACCGGAAAGACATTTACTTTAGTATCCTTGATTTATCGTTTGTTAGAAACTAAAAAGTTTAAAAGGATTTTATTTTTAGTTGATAGAAGAGCTTTGGCAGCACAGGCAGTAAGAGAATTTAGTTCATTTACAACACCTGCGGGAAATAAATTCGATCAGGAGTATGAAGTTTATTCACAAAAATTTCAAAAGGAAGATTTTGAAGAAGATGAGCCGTTCAATCCAAAAGTCCTTCCCAAAAATTATTTGACTAATCCTGATGCAACTAAGACTTTTGTATATGTTTCTACTATTCAAAGAATGACAATTAATCTTTTTGGCTGGGAGAGTTCCTTTGAACAGGATAGGAATGATCCGGATTATGAAGAAGATGCAGAAATTTTAGATACTCCAATTCCAATTCACGCATTTGATCTTATAATAGCTGATGAATGTCATAGAGGTTATACAGCTAAAGATTCGGCTGTCTGGAGGAATACTTTAGATTACTTTGATGCAATAAAAATCGGATTAACAGCAACTCCTGCGCTGCATACAACAGCATATTTTGGAAAACCTGTGTTCAGATATTCAACTGATGAAGCAGTAATGGATGGATTTTTAGTTGATTATGAGCCAGTAATTATAAAATCAAATGTGTTGATGAACGGAGCATTTTTAAAAGAAGGTGAACAAGTTGGAGTGATAGATACTGAAACGGGAAAAGAAACTTATGATGAATTGGAAGATGAAAGGGAATTTGCATCTGAAGAGATTGAAAGAAAAATAACTTCACCTGAAACCAACAGAAAAATAATTGAAGAGCTTGCCAAATACGCTTATGCACACGAAAAGGAGACTGGAAGATTTCCGAAAATATTAATTTTTGCTGTTAATGATTTGCAGTTTACTTCTCACGCAGACCAGATTGTAAGAATTTGTAAAGAGGTATTCAATCAAGGAGATGATTTTGTTAAAAAAATTACGGGTAATCCAAATGTTGATAGACCACTTCAAAGGATAAGAGAATTCAGAAACAGACCTAATCCTAAAATTGTAGTTACTGTGGATATGTTAAGCACCGGGGTTGATATACCTTCACTTGAGTTTGTGGTATTTATGCGTCCTGTTAAATCCAGAATACTCTGGGTTCAGATGCTTGGAAGAGGAACAAGATTATGTCCCGAAATAAACAAAGAAAAGTTTGTCTTATTTGATTGTTTCAATGGAACACTTATAGAGTATTTCAAGAAAACTACCGATTTTGAAATAGAGCCGCCTCAAAAAGAACCATTAACAATTCAGCAGATAATCGAGAATATATATCAGAATGTTGATAGGGAATACCATATTAAAGTTTTGGTAAAAAGATTAAGGCGAATTGAAAAAAAATATGAGTGGTGAAGCAAGAGAGAAATTTGCAATGTTTATACCGGACGGCGACATCGGAAAATTTGCTTCTGAATTACCAAAAAAACTGAAAGAAGATTTTTCCGTAACGATGAAGATTTTAAGAGATCCCGGGTTTCAAAAACTGCTTGTTAATTACCCCAGAGCAAAAAGACAATTTTTTGTAGGATATGAAATACAGGATGAAGTCAGTTCAGAAAAATTAATATTAGGTGAAAAACCCGAAGATTATCTTAATTCTTTTATGCGGTTTGTTAAAGAAAATTCTGAGGATATTCTTGCAATTAAAATATTATTGGAAAAACCAAAAGACTGGAATACAACTGCACTAAATGAACTAAGGGAAAGATTAACAATAAATAAATTCCCTGAAAAATATTTGCAGGAAGCTCATAAACTTGTCTATAATAAATCATTAGCTGATATTATATCAATGGTTAAACACGCAGCAAAGAAAGAAGAACCAATTTACACTGCGGAAGAAAGGGTTGCTATTGCATTTGAAAAAGTTATTGCTGGTAAAAGTTATAACTATGAGCAATTAAAATGGTTGGCACTGATTAAAGAACATCTTATCCAGAATCTTTCTATAGATGAAGATGATTTCAAAGAAGCTCCTGTCTTTGAACAAAAAGGCGGATGGAAAAAAGCACAGATGGTTTTTGGAAAAGATGAACTTAAAAAATTAATTGAAGAAATAAATTTTAACATAGCAGCTTAAATGTAGTCCCTTTAGGGACAAGATATTTATAGAAAATAATTATCACAAAAAATACAAAAAGTCCCGATAGGGACGATATAAATGGCAAACACATATACTCAAATTTATCTGCATATTGTTTTTGCAGTGCAAAACAGAATTTCTCTTATTAAGCCAGAATGGAGAGATGAATTATATAAATATATCTCTGGTATAATTCAAAACAATGGTCACAAATTAATTTCAATTAATGGCACCTCAAATCATTTACATATCGCTTTAGGTTATAAACCACATCAGTTAATTCCAGATTTGCTTCAGGATATAAAAGGTAGCTCATCTAAGTGGATAAATGAAAAGAGATTTGTTAATGGAAAATTTAGCTGGCAGCAAGGTTATGGTGCTTTTTCCTTTTCCAATTCACAAATTGATAGTGTAGTAAAATATATAAATAATCAGGAGCAGCATCATAAAAAGAAAACATTTCGTGAAGAATACATTGCATTATTGAAAAATTATAAAATCCAATTCGATGAAAAATATATTTTGATAGATATTTTATAATGGTTTTATATCGTCCCGCTGGGACTTTCAATGGTTGTAGATCTATTTATTCTATAAATAATTTGTCCCAATGGGACAAAGAAAATCAGCGAATATATTTGGTAAGTCCCTTTAGTGACGATATACTTATAGAAAATAAAATTACCTTGGCTATGCAAGTCCGTTGAGACGGTATATAAATAAAATTAAATTATAAATGAAAAACTAATATGTCAGATATTGCAAATAAACTTTATAGTTTATGCCAAAATATTAAAGCAGAACTCAGCCTAATCATTCTCTTTTTAAGAGAAGGACTTTTTGGTAAAGATAACAAAACATTTTTTATGCTGACAGAAAAAGTAAAAGTAAGTTTTATATTGACAATAAGTTTCTCCCTTTTTAAGAGAGAAATTAGAGAGAGTTCATTTAGTATTTCGGATTTTCCAGTCAATTATCAGGAGATTTAATAAATGTCAGATATCGTAAATAAACTTTGGGGATTTTGCCACACTCTTCGACACGATGGAATTGATTATGGTGATTACATCGAACAGTTAACTTATCTTTTATTCCTTAAGATGGCTGATGAAAAGGACGTCCAGATACCTGAAGGATATGATTGGAACAGCTTGAAAGAAAAATCCGGAAATGAACTAACGGATCATTACTCTGATATTTTAAGAGTGTTAAGAGAACAGAAAGGTATTCTTGGAGATATATTCACTCAATCAATGCCACGGTTTAATAATCCTGTCAATCTTAAAAGGCTTTTGGTTTTAATTGATGAGGAAGAATGGACTGCAATGGATGTTGATGTTAAAGGTGAAGCTTTTGAAGGGCTGTTAGAAAAAGCAGCAAGCGAAGGTAAGAAAGGCGCTGGACAATATTTTACTCCAAGAGTTCTGATTCAATCTATTGTAAGATTGATGAAACCTGATCCAAGAGAAAAAAGTGACTTTACAATCTGTGATCCAGCCTGCGGCAGCGGTGGATTTCTTGTTTCTGCTTATGAATGGCTGATGAGTGTATCAAATCACGGTGCTTCTATTGATAGAAAAGACTGGAAAAGGATTAAAACGAAAACCTATTACGGACAGGATTTGGTGCCAAGACCAAGAAGACTTGCTTTGATGAATCTTTATCTGCACGGATTAGAACCAACAATTTATCTGGGCGATACAATATATGAACCGAAGAAAAATGAATTATACGATTGCATCCTTACCAATCCTCCGTTTGGAACAAAGGGAGCTAACCAGGCGCCTGAAAGAGATGACTTTACAATTGAAACCAGCAATAAACAGTTAAACTTTGTTCAGCATGTTGTTAATGTGCTTAAACCCGGCGGAAGGGCTGCAATGGTTTTGCCTGATAATGTTTTGTTTGAAGATAAAGCTGGTGATGTGTTTGAAATACTTATGCAGGATTGCAATCTTCATACAATTTTAAGATTGCCAAGAGGAACATTTACTCCATACAGCCAGGGAGTAAAAGCAAATGTAATTTTCTTTCAGAAAGGATTGCCGACTGAAAATGTCTGGATATTTGATGCTCGCTCTAATGTGCCCGGAGTTACTAAAAAAGACAGACCGCTTAGTCCGAAACATTTTGAAGAGTTTGAAAAGTGCTATGGTGCAAATCCGAATGGAACAAGCAAACGGAAAGATTTGGGCGAAGAATCCAGATTTAGAAAATTTAGTTTAAAGCAGATACAGGAAAGAGATTACAAGCTTGATATTAGCTGGCTTAAAGATGAAAGCCTTGAAGATGCTGATGAACTGCCGGAACCGCAGATATTAGCAAGTGAAGCTATCACAGAACTTGAAGCAGTTGTTGACAGCTTAAAAGATATTCTTGAACAGATTGAATTAAATGAGAATGGTTCGAATTTAAGGTAAAGTTGCTTTATTTACCTTGTAATTGATTCAGTCCGAAACTACTGCTAATCCATTCTATTGGCAGTAAGAATAAACTATTTATTAATTAAATGGATCAATTCTTAGGCAAATCATAAAAATCCGCCTAAATAATGATCCAATCCATTTTGTTCTAAACTTCTGCCAATGTATTTTATTGGCAGTAAAAAAGAACCAGTAGTGCAATGGAAGAAATAGAAAAATATATCGCTAAGAACGGAGGCTTTGCCTCAATGAAAGAACTGAAAGAACAAAATTTTCATACGAGGGATATAACTGCTCTAGTTAAAGAAAAAACTATAGAAAAAATAAAACCCGGATTCTATCGAATAGCAGATTTCAGTTATTTTAAAGATGTAAACATTAGCCTTATAACAGTTTGTCGGGCAGAACCACAGGCAGTTATCTGTCTTATTTCCGCACTCGATTACTATGAAATGACGGATTTCAATCCTTCTGAAATTTTCTTTGCTATTCCACATTCACAAAAAAAGAAGATCATTAACAATCCGCCTGTAAAAACATTTTTCTTCAGAGAAAGGTTTTATAAACCTGGAATAGAAATTATCAAGACAAAATACGGCGATCTTAAAATTTATAACAAAGAAAAAACAGTTTGCGATATGTTCAGGTATCGGAATAAACTTGGAGAAGATCTGGCAGCACAGGCACTAAAAAGTTATCTTAAACAGAAAAATAAAAGCATAGCAACTCTGATAAAGTATGCTGAAATCTGCCAGGTTAAAACAGTTATAACTCCAATTCTTAAAGGACTGGTTGCTTAATGGAAAAGCAAATTAAAAATGTAGCTGCATCTGTAAGAGCCAGGCTTATAAATATTGCCGAGCAAAGCAAGCAGGATTACAATTCCATATTGCGGCTTTACTTTCAGGAAAGATTCCTGTATCGTGTTTCGGTTTCTCCTTACAAACAAAAACTGATTCTTAAAGGTGCTTTGCTTTTAATGTTGAAAGATATGTCCAGGTTCAGACCGACAAAGGATATTGATTTCCTTGGTAAAGAATTCAGTAACAAAATAGATGAGTGCAAAGGTATTATAAAAGAAATTGCATCAATTAACTGTGGTGATGGTGTTGAGTTTGTTATTGATAAAATATCCGCTGAAAAAATTAAAGAGGAAGAAGATTACGAAGGTGTGAGAATTCATCTGCCTTATCAAATGGATACTATTAAAGGATATCTTTCCATTGATTTGGGTTTTGGTGATAAAATTGTGCAAGGTCCGTACGAAATGGAATATCCTGTGCTGCTTGATTTTCCTTCTCCAAATCTACTTGTTTACTCTATGGAATCTGTTGTAGCGGAAAAGTTTGAAGCTATTGTAAAGTTGAATTTTATTAGCAGCCGAATGAAAGATTTTTTTGATTTGATTTACATTGCAGAAAGAACACAATTTAAAAAAGAAACCCTTAGGAATGCGATTCTGACTACATTCAAACATAGAGGTACCAATGTTGATGACAGAAAAGTTATTTATGAAAATAACTTTAAGACTGATGCCCAAAAGCAGGTGCAGTGGGCAGCTTTTATTGAACGCAATAAACTTTCCGCCGAAAATAATTTCGCAGAAGTTGTAACAAAAATCTCTTCGTTTATTGAACCTGTTTTTAATACGATGGAAAAAAATATATGGAATAGTAAAAGCTGGATATGGGAATGAGTAAATTACCAAAAG
>JAVEUY010000125.1:0-7352 GCA_034005315.1 Ignavibacteriaceae bacterium
AAAAAATCTGATGAAGATTATGTTGTTGTTGGAGATATAACCATTCGCTGAACTACCAAAGAAATTCCTTTAAATGTAACTTATAATGGAACAACTAAAGGTTTTGGCGGCATCGATGTTGCCGGATTCGAAATTACCGGAAAATTAAATCGGTTTGATTTTGGCTTACAGTGGAATGCTTTAACTGAAGCAGGCGGTATTGTTGTCAGTGATGAAGTTAAACTTGAGATTTCAGCAGAATTAAACAAAGCCTAAAAACAATTATCTTTCCATCAGGGCATTTGCTCTGATGGAATTCAATTAATCCTCTTAATCTTTTATTCTCACCGCTCATAAATATTTTCTTTAATAACACCGCACAATTTGTATTTTTATATCATACATTTAATTATTTAAGGAAAATTAATGAAACACATTTTAGTTTTTCTCTTGTCTGCTGTTTCAATCTTTGCACAAGTTAACGCAGATGATGTAAAATCTTTTACTCTTAAAAACGGAATGAAAATTTTTGTTCTTGAAGATCACTCAATCCCAAATGCAAATATGTATCTGTTTTATAAAGTAGGTTCACGAAATGAATACACCGGCATTACAGGTATATCACATTTCTTTGAGCATATGATGTTTAACGGAGCAAAAAAATACGGGCCCAAAGAATTTGACCGCGTTATGGAAGCAAACGGCGGATCTAATAATGCATATACTTCTGAAAATATTACTGCTTATACAGATTGGTTTCCTGCAAGTTCATTGGAAGTAATTTTTGATCTTGAAGCAGATAGAATTGCCAATCTTAACTTTGATCCAAAGATGATTGAAAGTGAGCGTGGTGTTATTCTTTCCGAAAGAAGCACAGGATTGGAAAACAATCCACTTGAGCAATTATGGCAGGAGGTTCAGGCAGCAGCATTTATAGCGCATCCATATCAATGGCCTGTTATCGGCTGGGAATCCGATATAAAGAACTGGACGAAGGAAGATCTCGAAAATTATTTCCATACTTACTATGCGCCAAATAATTGTGTGGTTGTAATCAGTGGTGATGTTAAATTAAACGAAGTGAAGAAACTTGCAGAAAAATATTTTGAACTAATTTCTTTCGGACCGAAACCCAGAAATCTTCATACTGTTGAACCTGAGCAAACAGGCGAGAGAAGAGTGTTTGTTAAGCGCGAAGTTCCCAATGCTTATTTAATGATAACTTATCACGTTCCGCAATCAGGCACAGAAGACTACTATGCGCTTGATTTATTAAGCTCAATTTTATCTGAAGGTGAATCTTCAAGACTTTACAGTTCGCTTGTTGAAGATAAACAGATTGCCCTGGAAGTTGGAGCATATTATGGGGAAGCGTTTGATCCTACTTTATTTTATTTATATGGTATTTGCAGCGATGGAGTTAAACCTGCTGAATTAGAAAATGCAGTTATTTCTGAGATTGATAAAATTATAAAAGACGGAATAAGTGAAAGCGAATTGCAGAAAGTAAAAAACCAGAAGTTAATGTCCTTTTACAGAACTACCGAAACTATTAATGGAATGTCTAACACTATTGGCACGTATGAATTGTTTTTCGGCGATTATAAAAAAATGTTTACTGCTCCGGACGATTATAAAAAGGTAACTGCTGAAGATATTAAGAATGCTGCAATAAAATATTTTTCAAAGCAAAACAGAACAGTTGGAATTTTGAATACGGAGGAAGAAGAATGAAATCAATAAGTAATTATTCGTTAAAAAGTATTAGAAAAAATAAGCACACAGGAATGTCTTCAATTATGAAATCATACAAAACAACTTTAATATTATTCCTTCTTCTTAGTGTTTGTAGTTATGCACAGTTTAAACTTCCGGATTATGAAGTTATGCAGCTTGATAATGGCTTAACTATTTACTTAATGGAGAAAAAGGATGTTCCGATTATTTCTGTTTCTGTAGTGATTGATGCAGGAGCAGTAAGAGATGGCGAATTAAATGGATTAGCTTCATTTACTGCTGAAGCTTTAAAGTTTGGAACAAAGAATTATACAAAAAATCAGATCGATTCGGTTTTTAATTTCTACGGAAGCAGTCTTAATGCTTATTCCAGATCAGATTACTCCGGTCTTTCAACACAATTTATGAAAGAAGACTTATCAGTTCTTTTACCGGTGCTTTCAGAAGTAATTAAATCACCGGCTTTTCCTGAAGAAGAAATAGTTAAAAGAAAACAAAGATGGATAGCAGAACTTGACCAGGCAAAAGAAAGTCCCAGAATGGTTATTGGTTCATATTATAATAAGCTTTTATTTGATGATTCACCTTATGGAAATCCGGTTGACGGAACTAAAAAATCAATTGAAGAAATAGATAGAATAAAAGTTTTAGATTTTTATAAGAAAAATTTCCGGCCCGAATACTCTGCAATTGCCGTCGTTGGAGATTTTAATTCTGATAAAATGAAAAACCAGATAGTAAATTACTTTGGTGATTGGTTTACAACCGCTCCTAAAATAATTTATGATAACAGATTTAATCAGAGAGATTTAAAAGAGTCTGTCGTTTATTTGGTCAATAAAGAAAATGCAAGAGAGACTACATTTATGATTGGCGGATTTGGAGTGCCGATGAGTAATCCGGACAGAATTCAGATTGATGTAATAAACACAATCCTTGGTGGAAGATTTACAAGCTGGTTAAATGATGAACTACGTGTTAATGCAGGATATACTTACGGCGCAAGAAGCAGATTTGCATCCTATAAAACAGCCGGAACCTTTTATATCAGCACTTTTACTGCAAATCAATTTACTGAACCGGCGATTGATCTCGCATTAAAAACATATAACAGACTTTTTGAAAGTGGTATCGATGAAAAAACTTTAGCTTCAGCTAAGAGTTATATCAAAGGACAATTCCCGTTCAACTACGAAACCACCGGCTCACTTGCCGGATTCTTAACACAAAAATTTATTTACGGATTAGATGATTCATACATTAATGATTTTGAAAAAGCTGTTGATGAAATGACAGTTGAAAAAGCAAATCAAATCGTTAAAAAATATTTTCCTGAAGATAATCTGCAGTTTGTGTTAATCGGAAAAGCTGATGAGATAAGAAACATCGCAAAGAAATATGGAAAAGTAATTGAGAAGAATATAAGCGAAGACGGGTTTTAAATTTTTTTAGTAAGGCGTATCGGAACACGGATTGAACAGATCAAACAGATTTTAACTGATTAATTCGTGTTCCGGTTTTATTATTTATTTGAAGTAAAAAGTAATCAGATCAACATATATTTTTATTTTATTCAGAACGGGATTTTTTGTTGATATCATTTTATCACCAACAATTTGATTCCATTCATTCTCAAACAAATTTTCATAATCGTAATAAAGCTGCACAGAATAACAATCGGATTCAAGGTTTCCTTTTTCAAAAACAGC
The DNA here is from genome assembly GCA_034005315.1 of Ignavibacteriaceae bacterium. Taxonomy (GTDB): domain Bacteria; phylum Bacteroidota; class Ignavibacteria; order Ignavibacteriales; family Ignavibacteriaceae; genus IGN3. The sequence goes on from JAVEUY010000125.1 coordinate 3,426, forward strand.
ATAACCGCCATAATCCCAGTCAAAGCCTGAAAACCTGAAGTGTTTTCCATTGAGTTTAATTAATTCTTTTAGGTCAGTGCCGATTTTAATTCCATTATCAATTTCCCACAGAGACTTATCGCCGTGGATTTCAATCCATTCAGGGTTTTTAAAACTTACAGTATCACGCCACTTAATAAAAAAGGATTGCGGAGTATCTTTAAAGAAAACTGTTCCAATCACTTTTTCCGTACCTTCGGTATACCATCGCTCAACACGGTCAGCATTCTTTTTGCCAACCATTTTAATCAGTTCAGCTTCGGTTGTTTTTGAATTTAACACGGAATTACCTGTGCAGGGAGTAAGAACAAAATCACTTTTTATCTGAGAAAAAACCTCGACAGATAAAAAGAAAATAAATAATGTACTTATCACCTTGATCGGAAGTACTTTATTATGTGTGCTAATTTTGTAATTATTCATTAAGAAACTTCTCCATCCTTATTCTACCAGCAGTTATGTGAGGCAAAAAAATATTTTTATTAAAGGACAAAAAAAGATACTCCCTAACTTAACGAGATTTTTTGAATGAATACTAATTTATCTGTTCTGCTATTAACACAAGCAGATGCTCTTTTTAAATAATAAAATCATATAATTTAATTTTAATACCCGGTTGTTCTTGAAATAATTTTTCTGCTGTTGATTTATTACTCTCTGTTTTTAGGAAAACCAAGAAGAAAAGAACAGGAGATCCAACCAATTTAAAATAAATCAGAGCAAACAGCGGAATTTTTATCTTCTAAAGACTGGCTGAAATGTTTCTTCCGTTTTTTAATCCTCACTGTTCATAACTGCTGTTCATCCGGCTTTCCACTTATTCAGAAATTCAACAAATTTTTCTTTGCTATAATCTTTATCTTCTTCCAGTTCGCCGGTATTCTGCGAATGCAATAAAGTTCCGTCTTTTTCAAGAATAAAGAAATGCGGATAACCTTCTATTGCAGGATATTGCGATAAGAATTTTTCATTCTTGTTTTCTTTGCTGAAGTTAACTTTAAGAATGATGTAATTTTCTTCCAATAATGATTTTACTCCCTCAGTGTTTTGCATAAACGCATCAATTCTATGGCACCAGATGCACCATTCACCGCCAACATCAAGAATAATTCTTTTACCGGATTGTTTTGCTTCTTCAATTGTTAGCTTAAGATCATCAAAGGGATTTCTGTCAGGATCAAACTTTAAATGTGTGTTAGTATTCTGACCAGACAAGTTAAAGGATAAAAGCAAAAAGAAAATGATTAAAGATTTAGAATACATTTTTAATACCTGTTTTTAAATCAAATAAAATATTTTACAACTAAAAAACCGCCTATAAGAAGCACTGTAAAGACTACTGCAAGCCAGTTAAAATATTTATCGATAAATAATTTTATCTGCGGACCGAATTTCCATATTAAAAAAGCAACAAGAAAAAATCTTGCACCGCGGCTGATTACAGATGCAATTATAAACATAACCATGTTTATATTAAACGCACCCGAAGAGATGGTAATAAGTTTATAAGGAATTGGTGTAAACCCGGCTGTAAATATTATCCAGAAATCATATTCCTTATACATATCCTGAATTTTATAAAATGCTTCCGGAGTGAATGAAGGAACATTATTAAAGAAAAACTGTGCAATACCCGTAAATTCGTTAGAGTGTGTCCACCACAAAAAATGTCCGACAGCATAACCCAATAATGCACCAAGAACAGAACCCACAGTGCAGTTAGCTGCAAATTTAAAAGCTTTGGATTGAGAGCCTAAAACCAATGCGATTAAAAGAGCATCCGGTGGAATTGGAAAGAATGATGATTCAGCAAAGGCTAATACAAATAAAGCTGCTGCTCCATATTTTGTATCAGCCCAGTGGAGGACCCAATCATAAAGTTGACGTACTATTTTCATAATTGATGCGAAACATAAGAGATTTTATCCGAATTAAAAAGTTATGGTATTTAGAAATAATTGTGGAAAACATTCAACTAATACATTAATCTTTCAAGTCATTGTTCATTAGGCGGAATAATTTTCAATTTTTGCACCAATTATCTTATAAAATCGAATGGCATAAAATCTGTAAATAATTAATAAATTATGAACAAATATTAATAATTAACTAATATTGTGTATCCGTTTCAGACGGAACAGCATTTTATGCCTTAAAGTGTTACAATAATTGCTTTTCTCTGAACTGAACTTTAATCAGAACAAAAAAGTAGTATTTGTTAGAAGAAATTCAGGGACAAAACAAATTTTTTATAAATTGGTTAATGAACAGAACAGGATAGTTTTTTATAATTCCTGGAAATATTCCGTGATATTATTAAACAGATACACAGTTATAAATTTAAACTCTAGAATGTTTTGATTGACATTTTAACAAGTATCTTTAAAAGAAGTTTTACTACCTATAACGTATTTTGGTTCAATTAAAAATTTTTTATATTACTTTAAGTATATATTATTTAATCCGATATAATCTGAAAGTATTATTTATATATTTATGTAGTATAAATACTGAATTGAATAATTATTTTTAATAAGAAGATAAGGTACATTTAACTAACTCTACTAAATCAATCAAAGGAGAATTATGAAATGAATAGAATCTTTACTTTTCTATTAGCGGCACTAACTGTGTTGGTATTAATTAGCTGCAAAGATAATTCAACAGCACCTGTCGATGGTGGTGGCGGACTTGGTGGTGGGGGTGGCGGAGGAGGAACCGGTAATGTAACATTTACAGTTAATTTGATGCAAGATCAACAAGGTGCATTTTTCTTCCAGTTCACTCCGAGTACCGCAGTTGTTATAGACAAGATAATTGCTAACTGTGCCGCAGCCGGCGTTAATAATGAAGAAGTTCCGGGTGATGGAACAACCCTTTTCAATACAAACGGTCCGGCAAGAGTTGACGTTCCTGAGAACTTACTCGCACAAGGACAGCAATGGAGTTTTACAATAGTAGGTAAAGTTGGAAGCAGCACTGGTGCTAATTATACTTCAACAGTAAATTATACAATTCCAAATAACTAATATTTTCAATAAACACGGAGCGAATAATGAAAGCAATAAAACAAACACTTATTTTGGCAATTTTCTTTTTGTTATCTGCAAATATCTTTGCGCAGACAACTGTTATGATTGGACCAAGAGTTTCCGGAAATTTTAATATTTATAACGCAAAAGGATTAACCGGAAGCTGGAACGGAATCGGTGTGGGAGTTGGAGCATCAGTTGATGTTACTTTTGGAAGAATGCTGGGAGTAATGGTTAATCTGACAGCTTTTGATATGAAGAATTTTTCTAGTTCACAAACCCAAAATAATACAACTACTGAAACATCTCTTAGCCTTTCCTATCTTACTATTGACCCAATGTTCAAGATGGAGTTTAGCGGCTTTTACATGACCGCAGGACCATCATTGGGTATAAAATTAAACTCAAGTGGTGAACAGACACAATCTGCTACCGGACAGCAGCCAAATGTTCAACCACTGAATCCTGAAACCAAATCTGTTCGCTTTGATATTGTAACAGGAGTTGGTTACACATTTAAACTTGCGCCCGATTTAGGCTTGGGCACAGATTTTCTGGTTTATATTCCATTATCAGATACTTATAACTTCCCGGGTCAAAGCAACAGCGTACTTACATTAAAACTGGGTGCGTCGCTTAAATTCAAGCTCTAGTATCAGTATCTTAGAATTCTAATTTATTCATTGAAAACCCCGAATATCTTTCGGGGTTTTTTTATGTAAAAAATCATCTAAATTGGTAAAAAAGACTGAAATTTTAACATAAATATCTTTTTAAGTTAATTATTGTGCAAAAATTCTAATAAACTATAATGGCACAATTACTGTCTTTTAATAAATAAATATTAACTTACAAC
>JAVEUY010000126.1:0-7312 GCA_034005315.1 Ignavibacteriaceae bacterium
AGATTTATCTTTAGAAATTTCAAGTGATTTTAATCTGGCTTCCAACTTTTGAATTGACGACTCTTTAGTATCAATAAAGTAATAATAGTCAAAAGTAAGATTGTCTTTTACTGACAAGACTCTTTCGGCAGAGCTTTTATAAATAGTTTCATCTTCATCAGTAAGTTTTAGCTGGGTAAATAATTTACTTTTTTCTTTTTTTCTTGATCCGCTTCCAGCAAATCCATCAAAGTAAATTGTTTCCCAGTAAGAGTGCTGTTTCATAATTGTAAGGTATGACCAAACATATTTTGAAAAGGCATCTAGTTTCTTTTCTGTCCATTTCCCTCCCCATTCCGCCGGAGGTTCTTTTACAACAGATAATTTTGACATTTATTTACTTCCTAATAGATATACGGACATTTTTAATTTATTTCCTCAATAATTTTTTCTGCAACTGTCTGAACCACGATTTATCGGATTATCCGATTTCCAAGATTCTATAAATAATCTTAATCCTGATTTATCGGATTTTGGGATTAACGAGACGCTTATTAGGAAGCTATCCGGAAATACTATTTTAAATTTTTTATTCATTTTTCAAGTAAAATTAAATAAAATTTCTTTGTTCGGAAATCATTCAGAATCATAAATTCTGATAAATAAAATACGAAAACCTTTCTAATCTTAATCCTGAAAATCCTTTTATCTTGGTCAATCCTGGTTTAGACTTATGCAGCGAGTTCTTTATTCATTTCATCCAGCAGCTTTTCAAAATTTGAACCGAATAACTGATAGAGTTTTCCTAATCCTCCCTCTCTATCAAATGGTGTTCTATCGAAATCATCAAGTTCAATTCTCACAGAAGAAACAATATGGTCTTTAATCATTCTAAGCCATTCCATTTGCTCTTCGGAAAACTGCACCGGACCTGCATTTCGTTTAAACACCCATTCCTTAAATCTGCGGTTAATAACATCGCTGTAAGATTCAAGTTCATCATCAAGACTTAGCTCAAATCTTATAAGAGAAATAATATCAGTCAGCATTCCGATAGTTGTTCTATGCTTTACTCTTTTAGGTCCTGTTCTTTCATAAGCACGCCAGATTTGTTCAATAGTTAAAAAATACGGCGGAGACATTAATGCATCCCGGAGTTCTTTTATCATACTATAATTCAAACCGTTACCGATAGGGTTCGGCTTATCCCTGCGGAGTAAATAAAAAATTCTTAATGCAATTATTTCATCTTTATTATCATCAATAAACTTCCTGAAATTATTTATTATCTCTTCGGAGTTTTCTTTTGCAGTTGTATCAAACACGCTGCTAATAATTCTATCGGGATTTGTTTCATCAATTATCTGATAAATCTTTTGCCGGACTGTTTCAACAAAATTGCGCAGTTTTGGATTGCCAAAGGGTTTAATTGCTTCATTGCTAAATTGTTTCATTGTTAAATCAATCTGGGAATCAGTTGGCTCTGAATTATCAGATATTTTAAAAATTTCTCTTGCCTTAGTATCAATAAAATCAGGATCGAAAGCATTAGCAAGATTAAGTGCAGCTTCTGTTAGATCTTTTCCGCCGGAAAGTGATTTAAATTTTTCTCTGTCGGTATCGGAAATCTGTTTATCCAATCTTATTAAACGTGCTGCAAGCGAAGTGCAATTATCTTCATCCGGCTGAAATATGACCATATTCATCAAATCTTTAAGCGGTATGGAAGGTTTTTTATCAATTACAGGATAATCAGCTTTAACAGATTTGAAAACTCCCACAGCATCCACAATATAAAATCTTTCTTTCTTAAACTTTGCACTTGGTGTAACTTTAATAAGTTCATCTCTGCTGAATGAACGTGTTCCTCTCCCAATCATCTGCTGGAAATAATTACGCGAACGGACATCCCGCATAAAAATTAAAACTTCAATCGGTTTTACATCTGTGCCTGTTGCAATCATATCAACTGTAACAGCAACACGAGGATTATAATTTGTCCTAAACTGCTGAAGAATAGTTTCAGGATCATCATTTTCAGCTCTGTAAGTTATTTTTTTACAAAAATCATTTCCTTCTCCGAATTCCTCACGCACAATATGAACGATATCTTCTGCGTGGCTGTCAGTTTTTGCGAATATTAAAGTCTTGGGCACTTCTGGTTCACCATCCCTTTGAGCAATGCCTGCCCATCTTTCAGGAAAGAATTCTTCTTTTAAAACTCTTTTATATTCTCTGATAATTTGTCTTATAGTGCTTGGATTAACAATGTCTTTATCAAGCTGACTTCCTTCATAAACAACTTCATCCTCAAGCTGTCTCCATTCTTTTTTACGGGTCATTTTATTTCTGAGATTTACATACTGCTTTGCATTCAGCACAGCTCCGTTTTTTGTTATTTCTGTTTCAATTGTATAAACATCGTAACCAACATTAACTTTATCAGCAATTGACTGCCTGAGAGTGTATTCACTTACAATATTTTCGTGAAAGAAAGCAAAAGTTCGTTTATCTGGTGTTGCAGTTAACCCTATCATAAAAGCATCAAAGTAATCAAGAACCTGTTTCCAAAGATTGTAAATAGAGCGATGGCATTCATCAATAATTATAAAATCAAATGTCTCAATCGGGATTGCAGAATTGTAAACAACTTCTTCCGGTTTATCAACTATTTTGGATTGATAAGGAGATTCATCTTCAAGCGATTCATCAAGTTCTTTACCTTTAAGAATTGAATACATACGTTGAATTGTGCTAATACAAACCTGTGCAGAAGGATCAATAAAGTTAGATTGGAGTCGCTGGATGGTATAAAGTTCGGGAAATAATCTTTTATCATCAACTGATTTGTAAGCACGGAATTCCTGTTCGGCTTGTTTACCGAGATTCCTTGTATCAACAAGAAATAAAATCTTTTTCGCTTTTGCAAACTTCAGCAGACGATAAACCGAAGTGATTGCAGTAAAAGTTTTTCCTGCACCTGTTGCCATCTGCACAAGTGCACGAGGTTTATTTTCAGCAAATGACTTTTCAAGATTTATGATTGCATTAAACTGGCAGTCTCTAAGTGCTTTTGAACTAAGTGAAGGAAAATTTCTTACCCTCGCACGCAATGTATCATCCTGCTTTAACCAATCATTAAGTGTTTCAGGTTTATGGAAATGAAAAACTTCTCTTTGCCGCGGCAATGGATCTCGTGCATCTGTAAACAAAGTTTCAGTTCCTGTGGATTCATACTGAAAAGGAAGCACTTCATCTTTGCGTATAAATTTTAAATTATCAGCAGAGTAGCGGGTTGTCTGATCGTGCACCTGGCTTAATGTATGTCCTTCTTTCTTTGCTTCAATTACACCGACGGGCTTTCTATCAATAAAAAGTATATAATCAGCAGAGCCACTTTCGGTAGGATATTCACGTATTGCAATACCAGGACCTTCGGACGGATTAAAGTCTTTTAAGTCCTGAATAACCCAGCCAGCCTGAACAAGCTGTCTGTCAATATTTTGTCGTGCTTTTTGTTCAGGAGTAATCAATGCATTACCAATTAAAATTTAGTTCTACATTACTATTACATTTTTTTAATCAGAAAGAAATCAGCAATTCGTGTAACAGTTTACAAACAAACTGAATAAAAATAAGGAAATAAATTTTTTAACGGAAAGGAATAACTATTTTAAAAAGTCAAGTAAATGGAATAAAGTACATTCTATTATGGATATCTTTAATTAAAAATTGAATAAAACAATCAATATCCACCTTTTAATTAAAACACAGAGTCCGTATGTAAGTATCCTACTTATATTTTTCTTTAATCTGAATTCTGTTATTAGCTCTTGCTATTGAGGCTTTTGCTCTTGCAGTATTTATGTTACTGTTTTTTACTGCTAATCTTTCTTCAGCTCTTTGCTTAGCGTTTAATGCACGTTCTTCATCAATCTCAGGAACCTTTTCAATGGAATCCGCCAGAACAAGAACTTTATTATTAAGCACTTCAATTGTTCCTCCTGAAATTGCGTAATAATCAGAACTTCCATCTTTTAGATCTACCTTTACCATTCCGATTTCAATTGTACTAATAATCGGTGCATGATTTTTCAGTATCTGAAATCTTCCTTTTGTTCCCGGGACAGTAATTGCTTTAATCTCACCATTAAAAGCAGATTTTGACGGAGTAATTATTTCTAAGTTTAATTCAGACATTAGACAGCCATCTTTTTAGCGTTTTCTATAGCTTCTTCAATTGTTCCAACATACATAAAAGCAGATTCAGGTATATCATCATACGCGCCATCAATAATTCCTTTAAATCCGCGTATTGTATCTTCAAGCTTAACGTATTTACCTGCTTTACCAGTAAATGCTTCAGCAACATGGAAAGGCTGACTGAAAAATCTCTGGATTCTTCTGGCTCTTCTTACAACAATTTTATCTTCATCAGAAAGTTCATCCATACCAAGAATATTAATAATATCCTGCAGATCTTTATAGTGCTGCAGAATCTCTTTACAATTTTTTGCAACATCGTAATGCTCTTGACCCAAAATACCTGGTTCAAGAATTCTGGAAGTTGAATCAAGCGGATCAACTGCGGGATAAATACCAAGCTCCGAAATCTGACGGCTTAACACTGTTGTTGCATCAAGGTGTGCAAAAGCTGCAGCGGGAGCAGGGTCAGTAAGATCATCAGCAGGAACATAAATTGCCTGAACAGATGTAATTGATCCTTTATCAGTAGAAGTAATTCTCTCCTGAAGTGCACCCATTTCAGTTGCGAGGTTAGGCTGATAACCAACTGCAGACGGCATTCTTCCTAATAGTGCTGATACTTCTGAACCGGCTTGAGTAAAACGGAAAATGTTATCAATAAATAAAAGAACATCTCTTCCTTCTTCTTCTCTGAAATATTCTGCAATTGTTAATCCTGTTAAAGCAACACGCAGTCTTGCTCCCGGTGGTTCATTCATCTGACCAAATACTAAAGCTGTTTTATCAATAACACCTGATTCTTTCATTTCTAACCAAAGATCATTTCCTTCACGTGTTCTTTCACCAACTCCGGCAAATACAGAATAACCGCCGTGCTGTTTTGCTATGTTATTAATCAATTCCTGAATGATAACTGTTTTACCAACACCTGCACCGCCAAATAATCCGGTTTTACCACCGCGACTATATGGCTCCATTAAGTCGATAACTTTTACGCCGGTTTCAAACATCTGAGTTTTTGTAGTAAGATTTTTAAAAGCAGGAGCAGGGCGATGAATCGGATATCTTTTTTCTGATTTTATTTCTCCAAGTCCGTCAATTCCATCTCCGATTACGTTGATCAATCTGCCAAGTGTTGCGGGTCCAACCGGAACTGTAATAGGTTTACCGGTATCAAACACATCCATACCTCTAACTAATCCATCTGTTGAATCCATTGCAACAGCTCTTACCCTGTCTTCACCAAGATGCTGCTGAACTTCAACTACAAGGTCTTCTTTTTTCCCTTCGGTAGAAACTCTTGGAATTCTGATTGAATTATAAATTTTTGGAAGATGACTGCCATCAAATTCAATATCAACAACGGGTCCGATTATCTGAATAATTTTGCCTTTTATCTCGCTCATTTTTTACCTAATTAGTTAAGAATTAAAGCACAAAGTTAAGTTTTATACCTTTTTTTTACAACTATTTTAACACTAAAAGAACAAATATAATATTACTTTTAGCTCTTAAATGACTGATTTTAGGTTTATAGCGGTATAGGACTAAGATAGAATTAATAAATCTGCTGTTAATCCGGGATAACGATCTTTAGAATTAATTGAATATAAATATATAAGTTAGCAGTTATGCTTCGATTCTGATACTACTTACAATTGGGAGAGTCCCCCTTTACTTTAACAATAACATTTTTTTACTGGTTACAAAATTTTCAGCTCTTAACTGGTAAATATATATCCCGCTTGAAAGTCCGGCTGAGTTAAACTTAACATCATACCTTCCGGCACTCTTAAATTCATTCAAAATTGTTTTGACTTTTTGTCCGAGAATATCAAACACTTCAATTGTTATTAAACCATCCTGTGGAATTTCATAACGTATAGTTGTGTTTGGATTAAATGGATTCGGATAGTTTTGATGTAATACATAATCATTAACTAGAATAGCTGGCGGCGGAACGTAAGTCATAGAAGCAAAATTACTTTTATATTCATCAATAGCTCTTTGAACACTTGTTCTTGTATTTTCTATAGAATTTAACACATCACTCCCCTTATCCATTACATAAGCAAAGATTATTTCCTGCGGTGTATCTCTTTCTAACAGGAATGGACCTGTATTTAAGAAAGCTCCAACATCTTCCGGGTTCTTAAGTATCCAGCCTTGATTATTAAAAGGATCACCAGAAGACCAGAATCTGGGATTAATATTATTACAATCAACTTCACCCCTCACTTCAAGGTAAGGTGAAGAACAAGGATCAAGATAATATCCTTGTTTGGTTTTTCCTTGCAATAAATTATTTGCTTCAATGATATTTGCTGGTTCGTTAAAATTCAGATCGCTAAGAACAGGAAAAACAAACGATGTCATATTAAGATTTCGTGCGCCGGATATTTTTTCATTCCCGAATAATAATCCATAATTTTTACTGGCTGTGTCTGCTGGATTATTTGTATAAATAACAGGACCTTGCAGTAATGAAGTAAAAAACGATACGGGTTCGTTTTGTGAATTTTGATCATCAGCTTTATAATAATATCCTGAGTTGATTGTTGTATCACATCCAATAAAATCTTTAGAGGATTCACTCAAATCTACATCATGCCAGATACTAAAATAAACAGAATCAATTTTGTCTGTAACTACTCCTGTGTTAAGGATCGAGTATCTGAAGAATACAATGTTGTCAAGCTCCGGTTCATTGGACACAAATATAGTTTGCCTGACTTCGATTCCTTTAGGTTCTGATCGCCAGCGACGATAATCAATTGGAAGATTATCATTATAAACGCACCAAATAATTTCATCACTTAACAAAAGCGGTGCATCTTCATTTTTATCCCATATACCATTTCCGTTTTTATCAACAGGATTATAAATACCATCTCCATCTCCGTCATAAAACTCTGCTCCAAGTTGAACTGCATCTTTCCATCTTTGCCAGGCTGTACCAAATGGTTTATCATCTTTATTAATAATGTATAATATATTTTTTAAATCATCAGGATCGCTGCCTGTTATACCTGGCTGATATGCTTCAGTAAATCTTGCTGAAGCATTTGCAAATAAATTGCCATCTGCATATCCTGATAATACAAACCCTCCAGAAATAAGAAATCCC
>JAVEUY010000127.1:0-7276 GCA_034005315.1 Ignavibacteriaceae bacterium
ACAATGCTTGGACAATCAAAAACTGTTTTTCAGGCTGAGATTGATTCTGCAGCAGAGTTGATTGATTTTTTTAGATTCAATAGTTTTTATATGGCTCAACTTATGCAGGAACAGCCGTATTCCGGCAGTGGAATGTGGAATCGTTCAGAATACCGCGCTTTAGAAGGATTTATCTTTGCAGTAACTCCATTTAACTTTACATCAATAGCAGGAAATCTTCCAACTGCACCTGCACTTGTTGGTAATGTTAGTTTATGGAAGCCGGCTTCAAGCGCAGTTTATTCTGCTTACTGGCTGATGAAATTATTTGAAGAGGCTGGTTTACCGAAAGGTGTAATCAACTTTCTACCTGGTTCCGGTGGACAGGTTGGAAATCCGGCATTTACAAATCCGCATCTTGCGGGTGTTCACTTTACCGGCTCTACTGAAGTATTTCAAAATATGTGGAAAACAATTTCCGATAATCTGAAAAATATGAAATACTATCCCCGGATTGTTGGAGAAACCGGCGGAAAGGATTTTATCTTTGTGCATAATTCTGCAGATGTTGATGCTTTGGTAACTGCTGCCTTAAGAGGAGCATTTGAATTTCAGGGGCAAAAATGTTCTGCTGCTTCAAGAATGTATATACCAAAATCTTTATGGAAAGAGTTTAAAGAAAAGTTTGTTGCAGAAGTTGGTAAAATAAAAATGGGCGATGTAGAAGACTTTACAAATTTTATGTCCGCTGTAATTGATAAAGGAGCATTTAAATCCATAACTGATTATATTAAGTATGCAAAAGACTCAAAGGAAGCCGAAATAATTACCGGCGGTAATTTTGATGATTCAAAAGGATATTTTATCGAACCGACAACAATTGTAACTTCAAATCCTAAATTCAAAACAATGGAAGAAGAAATTTTCGGTCCTGTTTTAACTATTTATGTTTATGATGATAACAAATTAGAAGAGACATTAACTCTTTGCGATGAAACATCTCCTTACGCATTAACAGGTGCAATCTTTGCACAGGATAGAAATGCAATAGTTAAAATGTCGGACAGATTAAGAAATTCTGCCGGTAACTTTTATATAAATGATAAACCAACAGGAGCAGTTGTTGGTCAGCAGCCTTTTGGCGGCGGCAGAGCTTCCGGTACAAATGATAAAGCCGGTAGTGCAATGAACATTTTAAGATGGATGACTGCCAGAACAATAAAAGAAACTTTCGATCCTCCAAAGGATTGGCGTTATCCGTTTATGAGTGAGAAATAAATATTACTTATGTCATTCTGAGCCGCTCGAAGAATGACTCTAATAATTTTTTCGCTACATTTCGATAGGCTCAATGTGGCAATCATTAAAAGTAATTTAAGGTTATAAAGGATGAAGATTCACGAATATCAGGCAAAAGAAACACTTAAAAAATTTGGTGTTCCTGTTCAGGATGGAATAGCTATCAAAAGTATGCTGGAGTTTGATGATGCGATTACAGTGCTGCAGCAGCGTGGAATTAATCAGTTTGTGGTTAAATCGCAAATTCATGCAGGCGGCAGAGGGAAAGGCAAAGTTTATGATATTAATGACAGAGAAAATTTAGTGCTGGAAGGTGGAGTAAAGTTTACTACTTCACCGGAAAAAGCCGCTGAATATGCTGAGAAAATGCTTGGCAATATTCTTGTTACTCATCAGTCAGGTGCAGAAGGTAAAGTTGTTAAAACTTTATTTATAACAGAAGGATTGGATTATAAAAAAGAATTGTACTTGGGAATTCTTTTAGACCGTTCTGTTTCAAAGAATGTAATTATGGTCTCAACGGAGGGTGGAGTTGAAATAGAGAAAGTTGCTGAAGAAACTCCGGAAAAAATTATTAAAGAATGGATTGAGCCCGGCGTCGGTTTGCAATTCTATCAGGCACGTAAATTAGCTTTTGCTTTAGGGCTGAAAGGAAACGCATTTAAGAGTTTTATTCCGTTTATTAAATCTCTTTACAAAGCTTATGAAGCAACTGATGCATCATTGCTGGAAATAAATCCGTTAGTAATTACAAATGATGATCGTGTTATTGCACTTGATGCAAAGATGAATTTTGATGATAATGCACTTTATCGTCATCCGGATATTTTACAGTACAGAGATCTTGATGAAGAAGATCCGCTGGAAATTGAAGCATCAAAGTATAGTCTTAATTATATTAAGCTCGATGGTAATGTTGGATGTATGGTTAACGGTGCAGGTCTTGCAATGGCAACTATGGATATTATAAAACTTGCCGGCGGTGAACCTGCAAACTTTTTAGATGTTGGCGGCGGAGCAAATAAAGAAACTGTTGCAAACGGATTTAAGATTATTCTTTCTGATCCGAATGTTAAAGCAATATTGATTAATATTTTTGGCGGAATAGTCAGATGTGATCGTGTGGCTCAGGGCGTAATCGATGCTGCTACAGAAATGGATGTAAAAGTTCCGATTGTTGTAAGACTGGAAGGAACAAATGCAAAAGAAGCTGCTGATCTGCTTGATCAGTCATCTTTGCATTTTGAAGTTGCTAAAAGTTTGCAAGATGCTGCGGAAAAAGTTACTGCAGTTCTCAGAACTAATTAGTTTTTATATTATAGCTCAGATATTTTTGAGAAAACATTTTATAATCCTGTAAAATTATCTGAGCTGTTTTTTTTAATTTAATTTTAAATCAGATAAAAGAAATCTATTTCTTGTTTTTCTGTTTTTTTAATAATAGATTTTTTCTAAAATATTTTTCAAGTAGGAGAATTTAATGCCCATTTTTGATTCAGATGATGAATTTGAATTACCTGACGAAAATTTGGATGAAGAATTAATATCTTGTAAATCCATTCTGGAAAGCGGTTATGTTTACGATTCAATAGAACGTATTGAAGAACTCGTTCAGAACTGCATTGATTCAGATCGTTTGGAAGATGCACTTTATCTTATTGAAAAGTTAATTGAAATATTTCCATATAATTCCGAGTACTGGCTAAAGAAGGGGATAGTATTTAATGGTCTGTTCAGATTCAGTGAAGCATTACTCGCTTATGAACAATCCCTCTCATTAAATCCAAATGATATAGAAACTCTGATAGATAAAGCTGCCGCTGAAGAGAATTTAGGACTATTAAATCAGGCTCAGGGTACTTTAGAAAAAGTTTTGGAACTTGATCCCGAAAATGATGATGCTATGTTTATAATCGGGCTGCTGTTACAAAGGAAATCCAGACTTAAAGAAGCTATTATATATTTTAATAAAGTTGTTGTTCGCGATCCTGATTATGCTGAAGTATATTATGAGTTAGGTTTTTGTTATGAGAATACTGCTCAGTTAGATAATGCTCTTGCTTCTTATGATAAATTTCTGGAATTGGATCCTTATAATGCAAACGGATGGTATAACCGTGGTATTGTTTTAATTAAAATGAACAAAACTGAACAGGGGATAAACAGCTATGACCTTGCTATTTCCATCAGAGAAAATTTTGCAAGTGCATGGTATAATAAAGGAAATGCTTTAGCTGATCTTGGACGCTTATATGATGCAATAGACTGTTTTAAAAAAGCTTTTGAGATTGATAATAATGATGAAACAGCCGTTTACAATGTTGCTAATATTTACGAAGAACTTAATGATCTTAATTCCGCAGTAAAGTATTATACTAAATCTATAAAAATTAATGATGAATACTATGACGCATATCTTTCACGCGGATTCTGTTATGATTCAATGGGAAAATATCAATTAGCATTGCGTGATTTTAATAAAGCTATTTCACTATCTAAAGACAGCGCCGAAGCCTGGTTTGCAAAAGCTGATCTTGAATATTCTCTCGGACAAATCAGGGAAAGCATTTATAGTTACAGAGAAGCAGCACGGCTTGAGCCGGATAATTTTGAACTCTGGTTTAATCTTGCTGAAACATATTTTGAACTTGGTGAATGGATTGAGGCATTAAAAGCTTTTGATGAGTGCATCCGGATTAAACCAAAAGATGCATCTTCATACTATAACAAAGCTAAAGCTAATTTTGTATTAAGCAGAACAAAAGAAGCTATAGAATGTTTAAAGACTGCATTTATGTATGATCCGTCGATAAGAACCGAGTTTGAACAGGAGTACCCGGAAATTAAATCATCAAAACTTTTTAAAAGACTTCTTGGTGAAATCTAATCAGAGATATTATTTTTACGTATGAAAAATTCTTTTTATTCAAATGTTGAATTAATTGGCTTGCTTGGTTTTCCAATCAGGCAAAGTTTCTCACCCTTTATTCATAATATTGCTGCTGAACTGACCGGTACAAAATTAATCTATCTTCCGTTTGAAGTTCATTCCAGTAATTTGAAAAATGCTGTTAAAGGTATTGCTGCATTAGGTATAAGAGGTTTTAATGTTACTGTGCCGCATAAAGTAGCTGTTGCTGATTTTATAAATAAACTTTCCGAAGAAGCTTCAATAACAGGTTCAGTAAATACGGTTGTTAATGAACTTGGAAAACTTATAGGTTATAATACAGATGTGTATGGGATACATGAATCATTACTACCTCATAAATCTCAAATAAGTTCTAATAATGTATGTGTGATTGGTGCCGGCGGGGCTGCAAGATCAGTTATTTATACATTAATACGAAATTTCAAACCTAAAACAATTTATCTTATTAATCGTACAACAGAACATTCAGAATCATTAAAGCAGCACTTCAAGTCCAAAATGCGTTATGATTCAATAATTACAAATGAACTGCAGCAGCCTGATCTGTTAAATGTAATTAATAATTGTTCACTTGTGGTTAATTGTACTACTGTAGGTATGTTTCCGGATATAGATGATTCTGTTGTTACTAATCCCCAGCTATTTGTAAAAGATCAGATAGTGTTTGATATTGTTTATAATCCTGTTAAAACAAAATTACTGCAGATTGCAGAGTCTTCAGGAGCAACTACTATTAGCGGATTGAAGATGTTTGTTCTACAAGCTGCCAAATCATTCAATCACTGGACAGGGGTTGAGTTTCCGATTGATAAAGTTTATAAGTCGTTATTATTATATGTTGGTAAATAGTTTAAGGAATTCAGGCTAAGATTTAAATATCAGTTACTAATAATTACTCTATTTTCCTTGGTCTGTTTTTCTTAGCTAATCCCTGAAGTAATATGCTGTGTTCAATGATTTCCCTAACATCCTCCTGAGAGAATTCTATTGTCCCGTTACTTTTGGTTCTTTCTGATTCAAGAATTTCATCTCCGTCAAGATAAAGTGAGCCTTTTATCTGATACTTATCCACTTTACCGGTTGAGTCTAATATTCTAAAGATACTGTTTTCAGTAAAATAAACAAGAACATTGTTTTTATAGAAATAACTGTTTGCAGATGTACCCCAATTACCAACACTAAGTTCCTCGTTAATATAAACCAGTTCGTCTTCATAAAAGTAAGATCTGAAAATTGATCTTTTTTCTTTAATTACTTTAATAGTATTAAAACCATCCTCGTATTTATTTTTTGGGGATATTTCCTGAACATAAGTTTTAATATTCTGAAGCTTTTCAACTTTGCTTGCGCATGATATAAAGATTACGAACAGTAAAAACAGTGTTATTAATTTTCTTGCCATTACTCTGATATTTTTTTATAAAATCTGTTTAAAGCTAATTCATCTCAATTAAATTAACAATGTAAAGATGCTGCTCTGATATAGTGAAAGTTGTGTTTTTCAGATTGAATTATGTACACAAAATAACTCATAAAAAGAAAATCCCGATTAGTTATCGGGAATTAAAGTTTTGTGGGCGCTCACGGATTTGAACCGCGGACCCCTCCGATTATATCGGAGTGCTCTGAACCAAATTCTTAAGATAGTCAATAGCGTATTCAGAGTTCTTGAATGATTTAAGTTTACGTTCAAGTGAATAAGCTTCTGATTTAGAATAGCATTTAGCGGAAATGATAAGTTTCCAAGGTCCTTTATTTCTAGTGAATTTATTTCTGTTGGAATTGTGTCTTAATAATCTGTCTTTCAGATTATTAGTATGCCCGATATAGTGAAAGTTGTGTTTTTCAGATTGAATTATGTACACAAAATAACTCATAAAAAGAAAATCCCGATTAGTTATCGGGAATTAAAGTTTTGTGGGCGCTCACGGATTTGAACCGCGGACCCTCTGCTTGTAAGGCAGATGCTCTGAACCAACTGAGCTAAGCGCCCAAAAATCAATCAAAATTTGGTGGACAAATATCAGATTTTTATTAAATAAAACAAAACGATTTTTAAGAATTTTTAGCGAGCGAGCGACGGGGATCGAACCCGCGACATTCAGCTTGGGAAGCTGACACTCTACCAACTGAGTTACGCTCGCGAATTATTATGAGAAATCTATAAACTGATGTGTAAATCTAATTATATTGAAATGCTTTTCAAATTATTGTGCAATTGCAATCTGATCAAGTCCAGGATCAGTAATTGGGTTAAACTTATTAGATATTTCTATACTATAAATTGCAGTTTCTAATGATTCATAAAGTTCAAAAATTTCAATAGACCCGGTTAGATTTAGTAATGATTTTGAAAACAGACCCGGCTTAACAATCTTAATGGTTCCTCCTAAACGAACTAGTTGTTTTAATGTTACAACCAGAACCCCAATAAAAGCTGAGTCAAGTGAATTGCAAATACTTAAGTCGATGATGATGTTTTTGTAACCCAATTCAATATCAAGTTCAAGATGTTTTTTAAATCGTACTGCTTCAGCAATAGTTACTTCATTAAGATTTACGGTTTCGATTATAAAACCATTTGCGATTTGTCTTTGGAATTCACTCATTCTTTATAAAATATTATTGCTAATTTTTGCCAATAAATATGCCATTGATTTTAGTTAATAATAACGAAAAACAGAATGATTTAGTGTTTCAGTTTATTACAATTAGTTAAAACATCCTCAATTTGAGGATGTTTTATAAAATGAAGGATTGATAATAAGATTAAAGTATGAACGCTTCTTTGATCAATTCAACCTGAAGCTGATTTGAAATTCTGGCTGATCCAACTGCAGAACTTGCTGCTTCTGGTCTGCTGGTACTGTAAAATAATTGTTTATCTGAAAGAAGTTCAGAAATCTTTTGATATAAGAAATTCCATGCACCCATATTTTTTGGTTCTTCTTGAACCCAAACTACGGTAGCTGAATTTTTATAACTATCAATAATTTGTTTTAAATTTTCTTTTTTAAATGGATAATGCTGCTCTATTCTTACAATAGATGTGTCTGAAATTTTTTT
>JAVEUY010000128.1:0-7271 GCA_034005315.1 Ignavibacteriaceae bacterium
TGTGGGCTACAATAATCGGAGGAAAAATTTTCAAAGATTCTAATATGTTAAAAAAAGTTATTGCAGTTCTGTTTATCTTACTCGGTGCAATTCTGATTTTGCGAGATTAAAAAAAAGGATTAAATAAGAAATCAAAAGCCGTTCAGGATTATTACCCCGATGATGTTGCTCATTGTTATGGCTGCGGAAGATTGAATGAATATGGTCATCAGCTAAAAAGCTATTGGGATGGTGATGAAACAGTTGCAAAATTTACTCCAAAAGAATATCACACTGCAATTCAGGGATATGTTTATGGAGGATTGATTGCTTCACTGATCGACTGCCACGGAACAGGAAGTGCAGCATTAGCAGCTTACCGAAATGAAAACAGAGATATTGATACTTTACCTGCTTTCAGATTTGTAACTGCATCTTTGCAGGTTGATTATTTAAAACCAACTCCAATAGGTGTTGAATTAGAGTTGAGAGGAAAAATTGTTGAATTGAAAGGTCGTAAAGTAATAACGGAAATTAATCTTTTTGCAAATGGAAAAATAACAGTAAAAGGAAAAGTAACGGCAGTTCAATTGCCGGAAAGTTTTAAGAGCTAGTTATCAATTCATTATAACAACTTAAAACTTTGTAAAATCTGATTTTAATATTTAATTTTTCATTAAATAATAATGACTTTATAAAAAGAGAGTGAACGTTGGAAGAGACTTATAAATCTGCAGGTGTTGATATAGGAGCAGGAGAAAAAACTGTTGATAAAATAAAAAGCTATGCAAAATCAACTTTTAATAAAAGTGTTTTAACAGATATCGGAATGCTCGGTGCTTTTTATGAACCTGATTTTACCGGAATAAAAAAACCTGTTTTAGTTTCAAGTGTAGATGGAGTTGGAACTAAATTAAAAGTTGCTGTTGAAATGAAAAAGTATGATACAATCGGACAGGACCTGGTTAATCATTGTGTTAATGATATTGCTGTGTGCGGTGCAAAACCGCTTTTCTTTCTGGATTATTACGCTACCGGAAAATTAAATCCAAATAATGCTGCTGATGTTATAAAAGGATTTGCAACTGCCTGTAAAGAAAATAATTGTGCTTTAGTCGGCGGTGAAACTGCTGAGATGCCAGGACTTTATAAAGAAGATGATTTTGATATCTCAGGAACTATAGTTGGTGTTGTCGATAAATCAAAGATTATTGACGGCAGGAAAATTCAGAAAGGTGATTATTTAGTCGGCTATCCTTCAAACGGACTGCATACTAATGGTTATTCGCTTGCAAGAAAAGTTTTGCTGGATAATTATTCTCTTAATGATTTTATTCCTGAATTAGATAACACACTTGGCAATGAACTTTTAAAAATTCATAAATCATATTTTGAACTTATTTCAAATCTGAAAAGAACAGTTAATGTAAAAGGTTTATCTCACATTACAGGCGGCGGAATTATCGGAAACACTTCCCGGATAGTTCCAAAAGGTTTGGGAATAAATATTCGCTGGAGAAATTGGGAGATGCCAGCGATATTTAAATTGATTCAGAAAACCGGAAATATTTCCAATAAAGAGATGAGAAAAGTTTTTAACTGCGGTATTGGATTGATTGCTGTTATTTCTCCCGAAGATAAAATTGTTGCATTTCAGGCTGCACACGATGCACAGGAACATCCGTTACTAATAGGTGAAATTGTATAATGTTTGTCGATACTCATGCTCATTTGTTTTTTGAAAACTTCAAAGATGATATTGATGAAGTTATAAATCGTGCCGCACAAAATAGTGTTGATTATATTATTGTTCCCGCAACCGATATTAAAACTGCAAAAGAAGCAATCGCTTTATCTGAAAAGTATAAACAGATTTACACAACAGTTGGTGTTCATCCGCACGATACAAAAGATTGGGATGATACTTTAATCAAAGAGATTGAAGAACTTGCCAAACATCCGAAAGTAGTTGGTATCGGTGAAATAGGTCTGGATTATTATTATGATTTTTCACCGAAAGAGCAGCAGATAAAAGCTTTCAAAGCTCAGCTTAATCTTTCATTAAAACTTGAACTGCCTGTTGTAATACATAATCGTGATTCCGATGAAGATATGATGAGCATTATTCAGGATTATTGCGGCACAGGATTGAAAGCTCAGTTTCATTGTTTCAATGCTTCTTTAAATGATGCGATTGAATTTATGAGGATGAATCATTTTATTTCTTTTACAGGAAATATAACTTATAAAAAAAGTGATTCGTTGAGAGAAATTTTAAAATCAATAAATCTCAATCACCTGCTGCTTGAAACTGATTCCCCTTTTATGACACCTGTTCCTTTTCGCGGTAAAAGAAATGAGCCAGCTAATGTTAAACTTGTCGCACAGCAAGTTGCAGATGTTCATAAATTATCAATCGAAGATATAGGAAGAATTACTTCTCTTAACACTTTCAGATTTTTTGGGATTGGTAGTCCGCCGGAAACAAGTTTTACTTATAAGATTCATAATTCATTATACATTAATGTTACAAATCGCTGTAACGCAGATTGCACTTTCTGCAGAAGAAAAGAAGATCCTTATTTAGAAGGATATAATCTTGGAATGAAAAAATCTGAAGAGCCGCCTGCTGAAATTTATATCAAAGAAATTGGTGATCCGAAAAAATATGATGAAATAGTTTTTTGCGGATATGGTGAACCAACGATTCGTTGGGATGTTGTTAAAAAAATTTCCGGTTATGTAAAATCAAATGGCGGTAAAACCAGACTTAACACTAACGGACACGGAAATGTAATTAATAAAAAAGATATAACTCCTGAAATGAAAGGATTGATTGATACCGTTTCAATTAGTTTGAATTCGTATGATTCAAAACAATATGCAGAATTGATGCAGGTTAGTGAAAATCATTTTACTGAAATGAAAAACTTTGCCAGCTCTGCAAAAAAATATGTTGATAAAGTTGTAATGAGTATTGTTTCGCTTGATGAAGTTGAAGTTGAAAAATCCCGTAAAGTTGTTGAAGATGAAATAGGAGTTGAATTTAGAGTAAGAGAATATTTCTAAACCGCTGATTATCAGATTATTAATTTAATTCAATAGAACTAACCTGTGTTTTATTATTTAGAACATTATTTATTAAGCTTAATAAGAAAAACAATATGTTAAGAAAAATATTTTTTACATTCCTGATTGCTGTTTCTGTATATCCTCAATCAATCAAAACAAAACTTGATCAGCTTTTAACCGATGAATTTTATCAATCCTGTGTTATATCAATTTCTGTTGAAGACCTTACAACAAATAAAACTCTTTATACAAAAAATGAAAAGTATCTGCTTAGACCTGCTTCAAATATGAAAGTATTAACATCAGCAGCAGGTTTACTTTATCTCGAACCTGATTATGAATTTAAAACTGATCTGTATTATGATGGAATAATTTCGAACGATACTCTTTACGGAAATATTTATGTAGTTGGAGGATGCGATCCTGATTTTTCAACAAATGATCTTTATACTTTTGTTGATGCAATCAAATCGCTGAACATTTCTGTTATTGCCGGAGATATTATTGGTGATGTTTCATTTAAAGATTCGCTTTATTGGGGCAGCGGCTGGATGTGGGATGATGATCCGTCAAGCGATGCTCCTTATTTAAACGCATTAAATATAAATGATAACTGTGTAACGGTTAATTATTTTGGAAAAAATGATTCAGTTGAGATAAATCCTAAAACAAATTATGCAGGTGTTATCAGGTTAAATACAGATGATAAACTAACGATTGACAGAAACTGGCTTGAGAGAAAGAATGATATAGTTATTAAAGGCTTTGATAATAAAAATAATTATTCAGAAATGGTTAATGTTTTAAATCCTGATTTATATTTCTTAAAAGTATTTTCTGAAGTATTGGATTCAAATCAGATTAAGGTTTCAGGAAATTTTAAAATTGATACTGTGAATGACAATCAAATATTCCTTACTTCGTTTACAAGAAAATATTCCGATGTAATTGGTAATCTGAATAAAGAAAGTGATAACCTTAGTGCTGAAATGACTTTATCAGCATTAGCAGAAAAATATTTTGGCAAACCGGCTAATGCAAAAAACGGAATAAAAATTATTACGCAAATGATAGAAGAAATCGGATTGAAGCCTGATGATTACAGACTGGCAGATGGTTCAGGTGTTTCACATTATAATGTTGTTACTACTGAATTATTAGTTAAACTTTTAAAATATTTCTATTCAGAAAAACCTGAACTTTATAATTTGCTTTATGATTCATTTCCCATTGGCGGAGTTGACGGCACACTTGAAAAAAGAATGCTGAACACTTCACTGAAAAATAATGTTCATGCCAAAACCGGAACATTAACCGGAGTTAGTTCTCTTTCGGGTTATCTTACATCAAAGAATAAACATCTTATAGCTTTTTCTATTATTCAGCAGAGTTATCTCGGCTCTTCTTCAACAGCAAAAAAGTTTGAAGATGATATCTGTAAAATCATATACGAGTATTAATAAAATTTATGGCTAAACTATTTAAAGAATTTATTATCACCGCTGAACCTTTTAATGCAGAGATATTAAGCTCAGTTTTATGGGAGCTTGATATTGATGGAATCAATGAAGAAGTAAATTGTCTTAAAGTATTTACAAGCAAAGAAAATATTACGATAAAGGAAGTTGAGAATGAATTAAATCATTTGAAAGAAAATAATTTATTAAGAGAGTTTTCAATCCAGGAAAATTATATTCAGGATAAAAACTGGAATGAAGAATGGGAAAAGAGCAGGGAAGTAGTTCGTGTTACAAACAAAATAGTTATCAAGCCAACATTTAAAGACTATGAAGCCAAACCCGATGAGATTGTTTTAACATTAGATCCGAAAATGTCTTTCGGAACCGGTGATCATCAGACTACAAAAATATGTTTACGATTTATTGAAAAATATTTGATGACAGATTCATTTGTTTTAGATGCAGGTTCCGGAACGGCAATCTTAGCAATTGCAGCCGCTAAACTCGATGCTAAAAAAGCAATTGCATTTGATATTGATGAATGGAGTTATGAAAACGGAGTTGAAAATGTAAGGTTAAATGATGCTGCTGATAAAGTTGAAATAAGAAGATGTGAGTTAAACGAAATAGCTGAAAAAGATTTTGATTTTATTGTTGCCAACATTCAGAAAAATATTTTGTTGGAGTTAGCAGAAGGATTTAACTCAAGAATAAAAAATAATGGACTATTAATTTTATCCGGCTTGCTAGAAATGGATAGGGAAGTAATAGTTTCAGAATATTCATCACTTGGATTTGAGGAAATTGATTTTATGAAAATGGATGAATGGATTGGGCTTGTGTTTAAAAAGATATTGTAAAAATATTAACTTCCTGTCATCCTGAATGTGGTCGAAGCCGGTATTTTAAAAAATATGTCACTCTTCGACTTCGCTCAGAGTGACAATGGGGTTTAACATTTTTTCTTCAGTCATACCGAGCGAAGTCGAGGTATGATTTCTTCCAATATTATTTTAACAATACAACTGTCACTCTTCGATGCGCCTCAGACGGACTAAGAGTGACAATAATATTAATTCTATTTCATTTTAATTTTAAGTGAACCACTGGTTATAAAATCATCATAACAATCATATACATCGACTGTATATTCTCCGGTTTTATAGAAAGTTACTTCCTTCCAGAACCAGTTCCAGTCTTCCTCAGTATTAATTGTAATTGTAGTATCATATTTACCATTTCTATAAATTTCCAGATCAACACTGCTGCAGTCAACATTATATGGCAACTGAATTAAAACGTAAAGATAACCGCCGCTGCCTGGTATTGTAAATACTGTACTTTCATTTATTGGCTCACCATCTTCATCAATATCTTCGCAAAAGTAAATTGATTGTGAATAGGTTTGGTAAAACAATCCTGAAAACGCCAAAAGTATTAATACAAAAAAGAAGCATCTGAAATTTTTCATAAAATATTCCTTTATTTTTTGAAGCAAAACCTAATTAGTATTCATTGCTCATAAAATAAGGCAAATATCGTATTCTTATTTTGTATGGATAATTTTCCCATCAAAAACTGTCATTGTAACTTCTGCATCTTTAATCTTAACCGGATCAATTGTAAGTATGTCATCACTAAGAACAACCAGATCAGCAAGTTTTCCGACTTCAATACTGCCTTTAATATTTTCTTCAAAAGATGCATAAGCAGAATTTAATGTATAGCATTTTATTGCATCTTCAACGGAGATTTTTTGCTCGGGTATCCAGCCGTCAGGATTTTTATCATCAAGAGTTCTTCTTGTAACTGCGGCATAAATTCCAAGTAATGGATTTAAAGGTGAAACATACCAATCAGTTCCAAAGCATAATTTAACTCCTGCATCTAAAAAAGATTTAAATGGATAAGAGTATTTAAGTCTTTCGGGTCCGATTCTTTTTTCTGCCCAAACCCCGTCATCAATACAATGATAAGGCTGCACAGATGCAATTACACCAAGCTCGGCAAATCTTTTTATATCTTCTTTTCTTAAGTGCTGTGCATGTTCGATTCTGAATCTTCTGTCCCATTCAGGATTTTCTTTTATAATTTTTTCATAAAGATCAAGCATATAGGAATTAGCTTTATCACCTATAGCATGAACACAAATTTGCAAACCGTTTTTATCTGCATCAAAACACCACTTATCCATACTTCCATCGTTTATAACATCCATTGCCAAACCGGATGTAGTTGTATCCTGAACATATCTTTCAAAAAACCATGCAGTGCTTGAACCAAGGGAGCCGTCAGCAAAACCTTTTAACGAACCCATTTTTATTAAATCATCTCCATAACCAGCTTTTATATTTTTGTTAACAAGATATTTATAATCAGCGATGGGCCAGCGTGAAAAAATTCTGCAAGTTAATATGCCTTCTTTTTTTGCACGTTCATAAACTGTCATAGCATCAGTATAACTCATATCCTGAACGCTTGTTAGTCCTAATCTCTTTGCTTCGTTAAGTGCAGCTAAAAGTGATTCATAATTTTCTTCTTCAGCCGGATCAGGAATGTGTTTAGTTAAAATATCCATTGCATTATCTTTTAAAACTCCGGTTGGTTCACCGGTTTTAGGATCTTTAACAATAAGTCCGCCGTCGGGACTTTCAGTTTCGTTTGTGATTCCTGCAAGTTTAAGCGCATAAGAATTTTCAACTCCCATATTTCCGTCAAGTCTTTCAACAAACACAGGCTTATTTGAAACTACATCATAAA
>JAVEUY010000129.1:0-7244 GCA_034005315.1 Ignavibacteriaceae bacterium
GAGAGATTTAGCTCCAAGTTGTTTTGCTATTTTCACAGCACCAACCACATAAGGAGTTCTTCTGCTTGCTGCAATTCCGCAAACAACATCTTTGGAATTAACTTTTGCAGCAGCAACTTCTTTAGCACCGTTTTCTTCTTTGTCTTCTGCACCTTCCTGAGCACGAAACATTGCTGCTTTACCGCCTGCGATAAATCCTTCAACCATTCCATAAGGAGTACCGAATGTCGGCGGACATTCTGAAGCATCAACAACTCCAAGTCTGCCGCTGGTTCCTGCTCCAAAGTAAAGCAATCTGCCGCCGCTTTTTAATGCTTTCACAATTATCTCAACAGCCTGCTCAATATATGGCAGTTCCTGCTCTACAGCAAAAGGAACAATTTTATCTTCTTCATTAATTATTTTAAGTATTTCTGACGTTGAGCTTAAGTCAATTTTCATAGAACGTGAATTTCTTTGTTCTGTAGTAAGCTTGTTGATTTCTTCGAACAAAGATTTTGAGTCGGATAGTATATTCATTATCAAATTAAATATTAGAAAATTATGCGTAAACTTATAAAACTTTAGACTAATAATTAACATCTGATAACAGTCTTAACATCTTTTATGAAAGTGCTGAGGTTCTTATATTTACAGGCACAAATTAAATTTTTAATTTATTTAAACCTTTATATATGATATGACCTCAAAAGTTGAACAATACTACCTTGAATTATCACAGAAAAAAATAATATACAAACCGACAGAAAAAACTCCGGTAATACAGGTATCAAATTTTCCTGAACTTGGCAAAATGACTGCTCTGAGATTTATAGAGTGGATTCAGCAAAATCCTAAAGGAGTTGTTTCGCTGCCAACCGGTAAAACTCCTGAGCATTTTATAAAGTGGGTTGCTTATTTCTTAAAGAACTGGGATAAAGATGATGTAAAAGATATATTTAAAAAAATTGATCTTGATCAGAGTAATAAACCTGATATGAAAGGTCTCCAGTTTATTCAAATAGATGAATTTTATCCGATTGATTCTCATCAGCATAACAGCTTTTATTATTACATACAAAAATATTATTTAAGTAATTGGGGATTGGATGTAAACAAAGCATTACTGATGAATATTAATGAAATTCCAACCGCAAATAATCTTCCGTTATCAGAAATTTTTCCTGATGAGAATATAGATCTTTCATTAAGAACAAGATGGGCTTCCACAACTCTTGAAAGATATCAAAAGCAGACGATTGAATTAGTTGATCAGTTTTGTACCGATTATGAAAAGAAGATAAGAGACAAAGGCGGAATCGGATTTTTCCTCGGAGGGATCGGACCCGATGGTCATATTGGTTTTAATGTTATGGGCAGCGATCATTATTCCACTACAAGATTAATTCAAACGAATTATGAAACACAAGCTGCAGCAGCAACCGATCTGGGCGGTGTAGAAGTTGCAAAGAAAAGATTAGTTATTACAATCGGGCTTGATACAATAACCTACAATACTGATGCAACTGCAATCATCATAGCTGCCGGTGAAGCTAAAGGAAATATAGTGCGCGACTCTATTCAAAGCTCTATATCAAATAAATATCCTGCAACTGTTTTACAGCGTTTGCCAAATGCAAGATTTTATCTGACAAACGGTGCTGCTTTCAGATTAGTTGAAAGACGTTACCAGGATGTATCGGAAGAACCGGAAATTTCTCCCACCTCTGCTGAAAGAGCAATAATTAATTTATGTCTTGAAAGAAATAAATCACTGCTTGATCTTACTACTGAGGATTATAATTCCAATAAACTAACAAAACTGATTCTTGAAAGATCTAATAAATCACCAAATGAGTTTGGAAAAGAAACACACGATTCAATCATACAAAGATTTGAAAGAGGAATGCAGCCTGTTTCTAATCAGGTAATTCTGCATACTGGTCCGCATCACGATGATATTCCGCTTGGATATTTACCATACATAACACATCTTGTAAGAGATGCGAGCAACAGTCATCACTTTGTTACTATGACGAGCGGATTTACAGCGGTAACTAATTCTTATATGCTTGAGCTGCTTGAAGATCTGAAATATTATTTAAGCCAATCTGAGTTTACATCAAGATTTACTCAGCGATATTTTGATCCTGAATTTAAAGAAGGAAAAAACCGGGATATCCATCTTTATCTTGATGGATTGGCTTCACACAGCAAAACTATAAGGAAAGAGGCTGTTTCAAGAAGACTGCTAAGAAACACGATTGAGATATATGAAGAAGATAATATCACATATCTTGAAGACAGAGTTGATGAACTTATAAATTATTTTAAAACTCAGTACCCGGGTAAAAAAGATATTCCGCATGTTCAGAAATTAAAAGGAATGATGCGTGAATGGGAAGAAGAACTTGTATGGGCTTTTTTTGGTTTTAATACAAGTGCAGTTTCACATATGCGTTTGGGATTTTATCAGGGAGATATCTTTACTGAAAATCCTGAACTGGACAGAGATGTTATTCCGATTTTAAACTTACTTAAAAAAATTAAACCAACTATTGTATCAGTTGCATTGGACCCTGAAGGCAGCGGACCTGATACTCACTATAAAGTTCTTCAGGCAACTGCAGAGGCTCTTAAACTCTATGAAAAAGAAACCGGTAATAATAATGTAAAGGTTTGGGGTTACAGAAATGTGTGGTACAGATTCCATCCTGCTGAAGCTAATATTTTTATACCTGTAAGTCTTAACTCAATGGCAATTATGGAAAATACTTTCCTGAACAGTTATGGTTCACAGCGTTCTGCAAGTTTTCCAAGCTGGGAGTATGATGGTCCGTTTTCAAGATTAGCTCAAAGAATACAGGTTGAGCAGTATCAAACTATAAGATTATGTTTAGGTAAAGATTATTTTTTAAAGCATCCTCATCCAAGAGTGCAGGCTGCTTATGGAATGGTATATCTGAAAGAGCTGTCGCTTGAAGAATTTTATACTCATTCTGCTGAGTTAAGAAAATTAACTGAAAATTATTAATCAGGATTAATATGAAACAAAACAGAAAAGATTTTCTCAAAACCAGCGGGCTTATAGTTGCAGCTTCTGCCGCAGCTTCAATTCCCGCTTCCTCTTTTGCAAAAAACATTATCAAATCCAGAGGCTCTAAAATGAAGTTAAGATTTAAACCATATACCCTTGAGCTTAAACATGTTTTTACAGTTGCAGTTTATTCCAGAACTACAACGCCTGTAATGCTGACTGAAATAGAATATGACGGAGTAATTGGATATGGCGAAGCTTCGATGCCGCAATATCTTGGTGAATCACAGGAAACTGCAACGGCATTTTTATCTAAAGTAAATCTTGAGCAGTTTGATGATCCGTTTCAAATGGAAGATATACTTACTTATGTTGATTCTGTTGATGTAAAGAACACTGCAGCAAAAGCTTCGATTGATATTGCTTTACATGACCTTGCCGGAAAATTATTAAATCAGCCATGGTATAAAATATGGGGATATGATAAATCAAAAACTCCTGATACAACTTTTACAATAGGCATTGATACTGCTGAGGTAGTTAAACAGAAAGTAAAGGAAGCATCCGAATTTAAATTATTAAAAGTTAAACTTGGTAAAGACAACGATAAAGAAATGATTAATACAATAAGATCTGTTACCGATGTTCCGTTAACTGCAGATGCTAATCAAGGCTGGACTGACAAGCATCAGGCGCTTGATATGATAAATTGGCTTAGTGATAAAAATGTATTGTATGTTGAGCAGCCGCTTCCTAAAGAAATGATTGATGATAATGCATGGATAACAGAAAATTCACCAATACCGATTCTTGGCGATGAAGCTATTCAGAGAATTGGTGATTTGATTAAAATGAAAGATGTTTATGCCGGTATAGTTATTAAACTAATGAAGTGTACAGGAATGCGCGAAGCTAATAAAATGATAAGTATGGCAAGAGCATTAAATAAAAAAATAATGCTTGGCTGTATGACAGAAACAAGTTGTGCAATTTCTGCAGCTTCACAGCTTTCCCCAATGGCTGATTGGGCTGATCTTGATGGTGCTTTGCTGATTAAGAATGATCCTTTTGAAGGAATGAAAGTTATTGACGGCAGAGTTACTTTAAATGATTATCCCGGTATAGGACTAAAAAGCTAAACATCATAAATATTTTACTTTGCGGACTTTGTAAGATAAAGTCATAAAACTTACTTCCTGCAAAGTCAGTAAAGATTTTAAATCATTAGATTAGATTATATTATTTTACATCTAAATAGTTTAACACAGATTTCATTATTGTATTTCTGTTCTTCTCACCCAGGATAGTTTCAAACGGAAATCCAAATGTGATTATAGAATGATCTCCTTTATAACCAATAACTGAACTAAAATTATTTTCTGAATATCTCATAAGAACTTCGCTTCCGTTTATCTCTCCCAGTTCATCAGGTGCTTCCACTTTATAAATTGAATCATTAAAAGTTGTATTAAACTCTATTGTCTGATTTTTCGGTAAGAATTTTTCATTAACAGAAAACACTTTTCCGGTTTTTACAGCCCATCCTGTTTTCAGTTTTAATTTCAGTACTTCAATAGCAAACTTAATTCCTGTGCTGTCTTTATCGGAGTATAAATCTGTTCCGATATATGATCCGCTGATAAACAACTTTCCGCCGTTTATTATATAAGATTTAACCTTCTGCTTAAGTAAATCCGGGAAAACTTCAAATCTGATTTTATCTTTGTATTTAGGTGCCTGAGTTTTTTTCTCTTCTCCAAATAATATATCTGCCATTTTATAGTCTGATAAATTAACTTCACCGCTCATTATTGATTCATCACTGGCAGAACAAAAACTGAATCCATTTTCTTTTAAAGATTTGCCATGCATATAAACGAAATCAAATGTGTTTCCTGCAATAACTTTTCCTTCATTATATGAATTACTTGCACCGTGTCCGGGATTATCATCAGTAGTCCATTTTGAATCGGGATTAAAATTAAACTGTGTTCCTGTAAAAGAATATTCATATTTATCAGGCACACCTTCATCTAAAAAATTAAGGAAGCCGGAAAAATCCGGTGAATCAAAAGAAGCAGGTGCTGAAACACGATCAAAACCATTTACAATTAAAATTGGCTTCGGAGATTTTTTATTATAACAAACTGATAAAATTTCTGATGCAAAACTCTCTCCCCCGTTATTAACAGCCGTAATTCTATAGCTGTAAATATTATCTTCTTTCAGATCTGATAATTTTATTTTATCAGACTCAATCAATCTGCCATTATCAAATCCTTTATCATTTATCCGTGTATAAAGAATATATTTATCCGCAGCAGCAGTTGGTTCACTTAAATCATTCTGAGCTTTCCAGCTTAATTCCACTTCACCATTGTTATTAAGGATTGCAGAAAAGTTTTTCGGAGGTAAAGGCTGAACAACATAATCAAAGCCGTATTGAACGGATAAGAATTTTAACATACCAATATAAATTGATCGTGCAACATCAAACCTGAATGAAGGGTCCAAACCAAACTTCATATCATAAAAATTCTGATGTGATAACAATTCTAAAAGCACAGACGGAAAATTTGGTCTGGCAGCTTCGCTGTACATTGAATTCATTAGCTGTCTTCTGGTCCATGTGGAATCATAATTTTTTCTAATATCATTAACAATCTGAGTTTGCACAATATCTGAAAGATCCCTGTTTGCAAGTCTTGAAACACCATCAGGAAAAACATTCTGAGAATCCAGACCTGGAATACTGTAAATCATTAATGTTCCGATTGCAGTATCATTTTTTGTTATACCTGCATCAGTATGAAAAGCCAATGAAAGATCAATCGGAATTCCTAATCCTTTTTCATTGCGTTTTCTGTTCGGACCAAAAGGTGCACCATATAAATAGTTACCGTACTCAGCACGCGATTGGTAATCATCATTATAATCGTTGTTGTTATTGTTTAAGTTATAAGTTAATGTATCAGGCATACCTGCAAATTGCATCCAGTATCTTGAGCCTTCAGCAAATTTAGGTTTTCCGCTTGTTGTTCCTTCACGCTCCACAATACCCATTCCGCCTCCGAATCTGACAGCATCAGCAGAAACAATTTTATCAACATCCTTACTTTGATTTGTTAATACTACTCCCTGGTTTTTACTTCTGCCTTTTTCAAATTTAAATCTGCCAAGATAAATCCAGGTTTTACCGCCAATAGTTTGATTGATACGAAAATCTGTTTCACCACCGGAATGTTTTACTTTGTAATTTGCATCTGTTACATTTTTATCAGAAGCTATATAAGATACATAAACCGCATAATAACCTGTCTTTGGAATTTCCGGGATCCAGCTAACCGATGAAAATGGATTTATCATTGAAGAAACATATCTGGCAGTTCCGTTATTAAATGGATTTTCACCTTCTTTGATAACAGGACTTTTTAAAGCGAATCCTTTTTCTGATGAAGTTTTCCATTGACTTTCATCATTAACTGAACTTTCAATGTACGATTCTTTAGATGAATTATCGTTGTCAACAATTACTTCATAAGTCTGGATATCACGCTCGCGGGGTACAAAAACATTTGCACCTGCATTTTCAAGCATCGGAATAAGATATGGAATTGTAAATGACAATGGTCCGAGGTCTTCAATAGTCTGAAACAACCGGGCACGCTGCCACATCCATCTTTTTTCATTATTATTGTAATACCATCCGTGGCTATGCCATAATAAAATATTTTTGTTATTCAGTCCTTTAACAATTTTAAATGGTTTGCTGTTATTTTGAACAACAGGTATTCTTTCTTTAACGGATCCGGGAAGTCTGTTTTTATCTGTTTTATCTTTATCTGTTCTGTAGAAATTTGGAATAAGCTCATCAATATTGTATCCCATAGATGTAACAACCAAATCATAATCACTGAAGCTTCCTGTAAAATATTTTTTTATAGTATTTTTCAGATTAGCAGTAAATCCCTCTCTTACAGGCAATGAAGCAAGCTCTTTACTAAACTGAACAGTTATTGTTTTATCAACACTATCCAGCAGAACATTGTTTAACTTAACAAATCTTGAAAGTTTAAAATCATTTTTAATTGCATCGAGTTGAGAGGCAAAATTTGAATTACAATAATCAAATTCCGATTGTAAAGTAATAACTCCTGATGTACTGCATGAATTGATAAAGAGTAGTGTAAGAAACAGTAAAGAGATTTTAATTTTTTGCATAATTATT
>JAVEUY010000130.1:0-7178 GCA_034005315.1 Ignavibacteriaceae bacterium
AGGATTCTGCAAATGGATATGAAGTCGCAATATTTGCAGACTTTATTTTCTCTGTTTTCCAGAGTTGAAAGATTGAACATTCCCTTCGATATCTTTTCAACATAAACCGGAATCACTTCGTTACATATCTTTATTAATTCTTCGTTTGATGCAACCAGTTCATCTTCATCAGGTTTTCGCTTATTGCTGATGTGAATAATCTTTTCACCAAATTCATCTCTCTTAAGTTTTAAGGAATAAATAACTGCCTGGGCAGGAATCAGTTTTTTATTCAACTGAGCCTGGATTAAAGTTTTTGAAGCATAAAGATAAACCGGCAGTTGAAGAGATATGCCTGATTCAAGATCTGATTTTACCGGTTTTTTCCCTCCGAGTTTATAATCAATAACTTTAAATTTTTCATTTGATTCATCAAGATCAATTCTATCAATCTTGCCTCTTAGTTTTATTCCTTTAACATCAACTTCAAATTCAGGTTCTGATTTATTAAAACTTCCGAATGCAATTTCAAAATACTGAGGTATAAAATTTTCTTCATTTTTACGTTCGGCTTCTAAAAATCTGTAAAGAATGGAATTCCGTTTGTTACCTGCTATCCCAAATATTTTTTCCCTCTCAAAAAATGCAGGTGTAGATTGCAGATTTAACTTATCAACTTTTTTACCTGCAATATCAAAAATGATTTTTTCAGCTTTCGAAAATGTTTTATCATCACAGTTTTTTAGTAAAATATTTTTTTCTTTAACTGTTTTATAAAACTCATATAAGATTGAATGGATCAGACTGCCAAGTTCAAAAGCTTCAATCTCTTCGCTTGGTTCTTCGATCGTTTCAAGCAGAAGAATCCGTTTAAGAAAATATTGAAACGGGCATTTTGCATATTCTTCCAACTGAGATGCTGAAAATTGTTTTTCTTTTTGTTCAAGAAGTTTTGTCTTTTCTTCATCAGTCAATGACTCGCCGATATAACCAGTGTATTCACTTTTATCAAACGGATCATCAGTTCTTATTTTATCTATTTCGATGCTTCGTTTAAGTTGTTCAGTGTTAATTCCTGAATCTGATAAAATATTTTCTTTACCTTTTTTCAACAATGCTGAAGCCTTTATTAACAGCTCGGTTTTGCTGTAAATTAATGATTCATAATCAGTTGTATTTTTTTCAACGGGAGTAATAATTCTTGTAAAGTCGTTTAGAAATGATGATGGAGTGAACTCTTTTCGCTCGCTGTTTTTTGGATAGCTTAAATATATTCTTTTCTTTGCAGATGATAATGTCTGGTAGAAATGATATCGCTCTTCAAGTATATGTTTATATTCATCTTTTCTGAATGAACCGGAAAAGAAAATCTCAGGCTGATATCTTGTAGGAAATTCTCCGTCAACCATTCCGCCGATAAAAACATAATCAAAATATAATCCGCGTAATTCGTTTACAGATGTAACAAGCACGCCGCTTGAATGTCTTTCTTTAATATTATACCTGGTAAATTGAAGAGCTGTTTTTAATTGAGATATAAAAAATCCTAACGGAAAACTCTTATCATTACCATGTTCATCGCCAAGCAAATCAAATAATTCATCTGAAGTTTCGAGCAAGACTGTTACTGCTTTAACATTTTTCTCAACGGAATCCGGATGATCATTGACTAATCTTTCAGGAATACCAAGATCAAACACAAGTTTTTTAAAATCTGATTTGAATTCTGAAATTGTTTTCTTATCCCTGAATGTTTTAACAAGATTATAGATTTTTTCAATATCTTTTTTAGCCTTAAGATAAAGTCCCTCGGGTAAAAAATTATTTGAATCATCCTCGTCTGATAATTTTAATTCTTCAAGCGCTCTTTCAATTGATTCAATCCAGTTATTATACCCGGAAATGATCTTTAAGTTTGATGAAACTCTGAGAAGATTAGAAAGATCTATATCATCATTCTTTATCCATCTTCCGGTTAATGCACGAAAAATATTTTTATAGTAAAAATTATTCTCAAGTATCTCCAGCAGATTTATTAAAGCAATAACCGGCTGTGATTCACTCAATGAAAATCTGTCAGTAAGATTAAACGGAATATCATATCTTGAAAAAACATCTCTTATAAAATTTGAATGATCTGAGATAAGATTAAAAGCAACTGCGATTGAGCCGGCATCAACATTTTGTTCAAGAATTAGTGATTTGATTTCCTTCGCAATAAGAGCAATTTCATTCTCAGAAGTTTGTCCGTTTATTTTAACAACTTCAACTTCTGATTTTTTGATATGGGATTTATCGTTAAGTGTAAAAAGCTTTTCCCTTAATCCCTGTCTGAAAAATGTGTAACCAGCCTGAGAAGTATCTTTTATTTCAGAAAAATCTTTTGCAGTAAATTTTTTATAGCATTCATCAAGATGAGAAAACAAGGCAGGGTTATAATTATAATAATCAAACAACAGATAAAGTTTTAGATCTTTAATGTTTGCTGTATTGTTTATTATTTCAATTTCAGGAATTGTAAACTCATCAAATCCGTTTACCATTACAAGATCAACATCAGGAAAATAAGTTTTAAATCTTTTTTCAAATTCATTAGAACTAAATTTTAGCAAATCTGAATAAATATCACCATCTTCATAAACATTCAAACCTGCACAAAGTTTAAGATATCTGCTATAAACATTTACGATATCAACTGCTTTAAGTTTTTCTGACCCGGAAAGTTTTTTTGATTCTTCAATAAGCTGTTCAGGTTTTATTCCGTTTAATTTATATTTATTAAAAACATTCTTAATTCTGTCAAGCGTTCCTCTTGGAATGCCATCAGTATAACCCGAGAAATATTTAAGTTCAGTTTCAGTAAAAGCTTTATTTAAAAGCACTGCGGCAGAAGCTTCACCGAGAATTTTATTTCTTTGAAAATCATTTTCAAAAAATAATTTTGATGAATAAACAGAAAGTGTATAAAGATGCATAACAGAAACAGCCTTATTGGGTGAGGCTGTTATTAGTTCGCGTTTCAAATATCTTATCTTACGGTTAGTCGGAACGATTATTAAAACCCGGTTCAATTTCTCCTGTTGAATATATTCATCAAGCAATAAATCAGGATCAATTCCATCTATTTTTGTTTTTGTTAAAATCACTTATTTATTTATCTGTTTCATTAAAAAAGCATTGGAACGATTGTAAAAATTAAGTTTGTTTCATCAACCCATTTATTAATATGTGGGTTAATAATAAAAAATATCATAAATTCCAGATAATTTTTCTGTGATAAAGACTAAAATGATATATAATTACATTGATATTGTCTTATCAATAATTATTTTTATATAAGAAAAATAAGAATATTGTTCAGCACAATGAAAAGAACTTCAATAATTTTTATAATAATTTTATCAGCACTTGCCTTTCAAAATATTTTTGCACAGGGCATTGGAGAAACAGCACCTCCAAAACCGCCTGAAGTTTTTCCATCAAACTCGTGGGGTGTTGATATTATGATCGGTGATGCCGGTTTTGGACTTGGAACTTTTTATCGTAAACAGCTTGATTTAAAATGGACTGCTTTTGCTGATATTTCTTTTGCTGAAACAAAAGATGAGCGTGAATTTGAATACATAGATTATTGGGGTAATATCTATACTGTCGGAAAAAAAAACCGTGTTTTTCAGGTTCCGATTAATTTTGGATTGCATTACAGAGTTTTTGAAAATACCATTGCAGATAATTTACGTCCTTATTTAAGCGCGGGAGTTGGTCCGACAATTATTATTACAACACCTTACAAAGAAGAGTTTTTTAATTCATTCGGTAAAGCTCAGGCAAAATATGCTCTCGGAGGTTATCTCGGTTTAGGTGCAAACTTCGGACTTGATAAATCCAGTTTGATTGGAATTAATGTAAGATATTATTACTCCAAAATTTTAAGCGGCGGAGTAGAAAGTCTTGAAGGCAGAAAGAAAACAGAAATCCAGGGATTTTTTATAACTCTAAATCTTGGATTGATGTATTAAAATACTCACTTCCATTTAATTGTACAGCCGATTGAAAAAGTTTCGGGAATAGAAACATCTTTTCCATCAAGCACTTCCAAAATTGCATCACGTAAATAATGATTCTGAACTTTATCCGGTTCCTGCCAGTTATCATAAATTTTTCCCTCATATTTTAATTTTCTTTCAGGATTAAAAAGAAAGATTTGCGGAGTGTGTGAAGCTCCGAATGCTTTAGCAATTTCCTGAGTTTCATCTTTTAAATATGGAAAGTTAAAACCCTTTTCATCTGCCCGTTTTTTCATCTCATCAAACGAGTCTTCAGGATATTTTGAATCATCATTAGAGCTTATGGCAACAATCTGAACTTCTTTATCTTTAAATTCATTTTGTAAATTTTTTATTCGTTCTTCATAAGCCTGAACATAAGGACAATGGTTGCAGTTAAATATTACAATTAAAATTTTTTTATCTGCAAAGCCGGTTGATGAATAAAACCTGTTATCTGTTCCCGGTAAATTAAATTGCGGAAGTAAAGAATCAATTTTCAATTTATTTGTGGACATTGTAAATTTTCCTTTAGTTATATAAACTTTTAGTTAACTGATCAAAAATATTAAAAATGAAAACACTCCTCATAATATTATTACTAACAATTACAGAAATAGTTATGCCACAGAATTATGATTTCGAACAATATCTGTATCAGTCTTATGAGCGATACAAAGAAAAATCTCTTACTCAAAGGAGATTTAAACATTCCGATATAATACCACTGATAAATAATCTTAAGAATAAAAGTGGATTTATAGTTAAAGCTGCAGGTAAATCTGCTGAAGGAAGAAGTTTAAATCTTATTACAATCGGTAAAGGAAAAATAAAAATCTTTATGTGGTCTCAGATGCACGGCAACGAACCAACCGCAACAGCAGCATTGTTTGATATATTTAATTTTTTAAACGACCCTGCAAACAAGGATTTTTGTAATTCTTTATTTCAAAAAGTTACACTATACTTTTTACCAATGGTAAACCCTGACGGAGCTGAAAGATTTAAACGAAGAAATTTTTATGATATAGATTTGAATCGTGATGCACTAAGACTGCAGAACCCCGAAGCAATTATCCTTAAAAATACATTCGATAGTTTAAAAGCTGATTTTGGTTTTAACTTACACGATCAGGATCATAGATATTCAGTCGGCAACAGTTTCAGAACTGCATCAATAAGTTTTCTTGCTCCTGCATATAATTATCAAAAAGATTTTATCGACGTAAGAAATAACGCAGTCAAATTGATTGGAAGTATGTATAATGTTCTTTCACAATTTATTCCCGGTCATATTGCAAAGTATGATGATGAACACGAACCAAGAGCTTTTGGTGATAATTTTCAAAAATGGGGTACAAGCACAATCCTTATTGAATCCGGCGGATGGAAAGATGATCCCGAAAGACAGTTTATCAGAAAAATGAATTTTATCGGATTGCTTTCCGCTTTCAAATCCATTGCTGAAGGAAGTTATAATAATGTAAGCTCAGAAGTTTACGACTCAATCCCGTTTAATAGTCATTCCATATTCGATTTGGTTTTAAGGAACTTAACTGTGCAAAACGGAAAAGAAAAAATTAAAGTTGACGTTGCAGTAAACCTAGATGAATTTGAATTGAAGAAAGAAAACAAAATCTTCTACCGCTCGCATGTTGCTGATATCGGAGATCTTTCAATATTTTATGCATTCAATGACTTTAATTTTGAAGGCTACACAATCGAAAGAGCAAAAGTTTATGATAAAAAAGTATATAAGCTAAGTGAACTGAAAACGCTTGATTATAATAATCTTTATTCCAAAGGTTATGCAACTGTATTAGTAAATAAATTACCAGATCAAAAATATTCTGATTTTCCAATTAACATAGCTCTAAAAAGTAAGATTGATACAACAATCAATATTGGTGAAATTGCAAACTTTGTTTTGAAGAAAGGAAGCAAAACAGAATATCTGGTAATAAATGGTTTTTTGCACAAAATTAATAAAGACAGAAAACTGAATGGTAATGGTCTTGTTATTAAGTAAATTCCAGAATAATGATCTTAAATTTTTGTAATCACATAAAGAAATTAATATCAGGCAGTCAGTTATGTTTGCTTCTGCAATAACGGCAGTTAACTCTGAACAAAAAAAATTAAATGAGGAATTCGGGCATAAGGCAATACCACATTTAGATGAGTTATATGATTTTGCATTCAGGGTTACCGGTAATAGTAAATACGCCGGAGATTTACTTATTGAAACATACAAAAGAGCATATTGGTTCTGGGCACATCTTGATGAAAGAATAAGTTGTAAAGTCTGGTTATTAAGAGTAATGCGAAATACTTACACCAGTATTTATTGGAAGAAAATAAAAGAGTTCGATACAATTAAGTATGAAGAGATTGAAAAATTATATGAAGATATAAAGTCATCAGCTTCTCAAAATGCTTTGCTGCAAAAAAAAAATTATAATCTGCCTGAGAGAAAAATTACAGAAATAATTTCATCTTTGCCGTATGATTTAAGGATTGTAATTATCTTATGTGATATCCTCGGGAGCAGTTATGATGATATTGCCGATTTTGCTGATGTGCCGGTCGGAGTTGTAAGATCAAGATTATTCCGTGCAAGAAAAATATTGTTTACTGAATTACAAAAGTATTTAAATATTAACGATAACGATTATAAGGTACAAAATGATTGAGATAAAAGACGATTACTTAGCAGCTTTAACTGACAATGAAATAACAGATGAACTTCTAAAAAAGGAAACAGAGCAAAAAATTGAATCAGATGATGATTTTGCTTTTGATTATAAAATTCAGTTGTTTGTTAAACATTTGATAAAAGAAAAAGTAATTAAATACGAAACTCCGGTTAAAGTCCGCAAAAAAATAATAAAGCAAACCATTTCACGAGCTTCAGCCAATAATTAAAGGAGGTTAATAAATATGTTTAAGATTAAGAATATTTTATTTCCAACAGACTTCAGTAAAACTTCATTAACTGCATCTGAATATGCTGTAAATCTAGCAAAGCAATATGGAGCAAAACTTCATGTATTGCATGTTCTGGAAAAAACTCCTCCGATTCTTGCAATAAGATCTTTAGATCTCTCAAGGGATAAAATAATAAAATCAATTGATGCAGACGCACAAGCAAAT
>JAVEUY010000131.1:0-7120 GCA_034005315.1 Ignavibacteriaceae bacterium
CCTGTTGCTAACCTAAAATTAATTTTTACTTTTGTCAA
Source organism: Ignavibacteriaceae bacterium (assembly GCA_034005315.1). Taxonomy (GTDB): domain Bacteria; phylum Bacteroidota; class Ignavibacteria; order Ignavibacteriales; family Ignavibacteriaceae; genus IGN3. Next base: position 39 of record JAVEUY010000131.1, read on the forward strand.
TAGACGGATAAATTTTTTATCCAAGCCGCACCCCTGATAGAACGCGGATGACGCGGATTAAGCGGATTTACACTGATTTTCTTTGCGTGAAATGCGTTTATTTTTGGTTCACGCAAAGCCCGCGAAGGAAACACGCAGGGGTCGCAAAGATTTAATACAAAGTTTTTATCTCAACCGCATCCTCTTTTTTTACTTCGCACATCATTCTTTATTTTTAATATGTATGTTAAATTTTAAACTTAAAATCTGGAGATAAAATGTTTAAAGTAGTTTTATTGCGTCACGGCGAAAGCACCTGGAATAAAGAAAACCGTTTTACCGGATGGACAGATGTTGATCTTTCTGAAAAGGGATTGGAAGAAGCAAAAAAAGCCGGACAGGTTTTAAAATCAGAAGGATATAAATTTGATATTGCTTATACATCGTTGTTAAAAAGAGCTATCAGAACCTTATGGATAACTCTTGATGAATTAGACTTAATGTGGATTCCCGTTATTCGTAACTGGAGATTAAATGAAAGACACTACGGTGCACTGCAAGGTTTAAACAAATCTGAAACATCGCAAAAATTTGGTGAAGACCAGGTTAAGATCTGGAGAAGAAGTTATGACATCCAGCCGCCTGCATTAGAAAAAAATGATGACAGATTCCCGGGCAAGGATCCTCGCTACTCTGATTTAAATGATAACGAATTACCATTAAGTGAATGTTTAAAAGATACTGTTGCACGTTTTGTGCCCTATTGGGAAAACACTATTGCACCAATGGTTAAATCAGGCAAAAAAGTTTTAATTACTGCTCACGGAAACAGTTTAAGAGCATTAGTAAAACATCTTGATAACGTTTCTGAAAAAGATATTGTTGAATTGAACATCCCGACTGGAATTCCCTTAGTTTATGAATTAGATGAAAATCTGAAATCAATAAAAAGTTATTATCTTGGCAACCAGGAAGAAATTGCAAAAGCTGCTGCAGCAGTTGCAAACCAGGGCAAAGCAAAATAACAGGTATTTATGAATAATATCTGTTCTACAATTACACAATTAAATTATATGCAAAGTCTTTTGACCTAAATACATCGACTTTCCAATTAATTTAGCCTTGACATTAATGTACAGATTCATAATTTTCTCAACCAAGTTTATATCCTTTGCTAACAGGAGTTTTAGTATATGCTAAAAAAATCTTTTTTAATACTTTTATTATTCTTTTTTATTGTTTCATCAATAAATGCGCAAACAGTATTTGCAAAATATGCCGGTGAGTTTATGGCACTCGGTGTAGGAGGCAGAGCTCTTGGTATGGGCGGTGCTTTCGTTGCAGTTGCAAATGATGTTACATCCGGATATTATAATCCTGCTGGTCTTGCAAACCTTAATTATCCACAGCTTGCGTTAATGCATTCAGAGCAATTCGGAAATCTTGTAAACTATGATTATGGTGCAGTTGCTATTCCCTTTCAGGATGATATGAGCTTTGGAGTAAGTACAATGAGATTAGGAGTTGATGGAATTCCTGATACACGAAAAGCTCTTTACGATGCCAACGGCGATGGCATTATTGACATAAATGATGATAGATTAGATTACTCAAGAATTACTGAATTCAGTAATCAGGATTGGGCTTTTTATTTAACTTTTGCTAAAAGACAATCAGAAGATTTTTACTGGGGAGTTAATGCAAAAATTATCAGAAGAGATTTAGCAGAGTTTGGTGCAACAGGTATCGGTTTTGATGTCGGTGCTTATTATATCCCAATGGAAAATCTTTTTCTAGGTGCAAATCTACAAGATGCTACTACTACACTTATTGCATGGAATACCGGCAGAAACGAACTTGTTTCTCCAACTTTAAAAATCGGTGCAGCATATAAAGTTGTGGAATTTCTTGGCGGTTACATAATGCCGGCATTAGATTTTGATGTAAGATTTGAAAACAGACAATTCGCTTCCAACTTTAATATAGGTCCGGTTAGTTTTGATATGCACGCCGGATTAGAATATACTTTTAAAGATCTTATCTACATAAGAGGCGGCTATAATGATGTTAAACAATTTACAGTCGGCGCCGGTGTTAAGCTGCCAAAATTGAATATCGATTATTCATTTGCAAGATTTAACGAATCAGCTATAGAGAGATTGGACGATTCACACAGAATTTCTGTAATGCTTACTTTGGAAGAGCCAAGATTTTTAAGAGACGGTTTATAAAAATTTCACATAACAAAACGAATCAAAAAAAATCCTTATTCATTATCTCTGAATAAGGATTTTTTATTTTTAAATATTTATCATTACTTCTTGAGCAGATCGTTTATCTTATTTACATAAACATTTATATCAACCAAACCAACGTGTTGGTCAACTATGTTGCCTTTTTTATCAATCACAAAAGAAGTAGGAATTGCCTGAATACCGCCATAAGCAGTTACTGTTTTTTCATCACCATAGACAACCGGATAATTTATTCCATATTCTTTAACAAATCCGGGTACATCTTTAATTGTCTTATCTCCATCCAATGATATACCAACAATTACAACATCGTTTTTAAATTCATTTTGGATAGAGATTAAATCAGGGATACCTCTTCTGCAAGGCGGACACCAGGTTGCCCAAAAATCAATTATTACAACTTTATCTTTATAATCAGAAAATTTAATCTCTTTTCCATCAACAGATTTCAATGAGAAGTCCGGAGCCTTTTTATCAACAAGATTTATTTCGACTGAAGAATTATCTGTATTTGAAGGTTTAGAAAACTCAGAACTATTAATTGTAAATGAGTTTATAAGTAACATTAAACCAGCCAGCACTTTTACTATCATATTTTATCCTTTATCTAATTATCAGAATTATTTGTTTGTTGTGAATTATAATTCGGAGGATACGGTCCTTCCTCCGGTTCATTTCTGGTGTTGTTCACAATAAAAAATATTAATAAAACAATTATTGTAACAATCGTCCAGATTAAATTTTTAGTTTTATGATCAATAAGCGGTTTCTTTTCAACAGCTTGTTTTCCGATCTTCCGTTCTCTGTTAGAGTTATTTGTTTTTTTTGCCATATTTCATTCTGTAAGATGTCATTTTGAGTTTTTGGTTGCACTAACTTAATTATTGATTTCTAAAAAGAAAAAGATTTTTCAGGTAGAAATTTATTCCTGAAATTTTCAGCTAACATTAATTTATCTGAAAAATATGACTGTGGAAAGACTTTAATTCAACAAATAAACCTTTTTCTGAAATTTCTTTTAAAGATCTTTTATATACGTTGTTATTAATCAAGTCTTTCAATACAATCTCATCTTGTGCTGCCGGAATATCAAATTTTAACCTGCATCGCGAGGTAACACTGCCATAATTAACAGCAACAATTCTTAAATCATCATCTGAGCGCCACTCCCAAGCAAGTAAATTTTCATTAGTTAAATCGGATGGTGCTACCGGAATTGTTTCCAGAAACTTCCATTTTCCGTTCTTAAAAATTTCTTCTTTTATAATACTAAAAAGTTTCCTGTAAAACTCCTTAATCTTTTCATCCTGTTTCTCTTCCGGTTCTCTGCCAAGCTGAACAGGTAATTTAATTTTTTTGCCATCACATTGTCCATCAAAATAAAAAGCAATACCGGGAACAGTGCTGATTATAACTGCAGCAGCAAGAGATTTCTCTCTTCCTAATTTTACAATTGCCCGCTCCTCATCGTGATTTTCTAAAAATCTTACTGATTTATTCTGATATTCTTCTTCTGCCTGTAAATGATCACGAATCGATTGAACATTTCCTTCAGTAAGACGGTCAGTTAATTTTTTATCATAAGTAAAATCAAATCCAAGTTTTTGAAGCTGCCATTCAAGATCCCAGTAAGTTTCAGCAATAAAGATAAAATCGCTTCGTTTGGATTTTACACTTGCAATTGCATCTTCCCAGAATTCTTTTTCCGGTCTTTCATATCCATACTTTTTAAGAACACCGATCCAGGTGTTGTAAAAAACATTATTAAGCGGAAGCATTGCCATATCACATCTTACACCATCACAAAGCTCAGTAAGATCCAGCAGAATATTTGTTAAAAATTTTCTTGCTTCAGGTTCATAAAAATTTATCTGCACTGTGTCTTTCCAAGGGGGAAATAAAGGGTCTCTTCCGTGTGCAAGATACTCATTATCATTTTCCGGAGAAGGATAAAAAGTATAAGGATCATTTTTAAAAATATGCTCATCAGCTGGTAAAAATATTTTTTTGTTCGTCCGGATTAAAGATGATCTTGCGCTGAAATGATTAGATATAAAATCAAGTATCAATAAAATTCCGCTATCGTTTAAAAGTTTTTTAAAATTAAGCAGATCTTCTTTTGTACCAAGCAAGCTATTGATTTCATATTTATCGATTGAATATGGTGATCCGATTACATCTTCTGTTTTCCAATCCTTAAGGGCTTCATTATAAGATTTAATCAGATCAGGTTCAAAGCAATATTCAGGAACAACCTTTTTATTAGTAGTCCATACACCCATTAACCATATCAGATCATATCCGTTTGATTTCCAAAAATTTATCTGCGAATCAGGAACATCAGCCAGAGTAGCGTTTTGACCGAATCTTTTTATCCAGACTCTTGAATTAATTTCTAATAACCTTGGGTATTTTACGTTCATTTTTGATGTAAATAATTTTAAATCTCTGCTGTTAAGATAAATATAAAATTGTTGCTGCACTTTCTTTTACACGACAAAGTATATCAAAATTAAAGGTAATTATTACAGATATGTAAAGAATTTTTAACCTATTGATCAATCTGCTTCGATTTTTTTTAAATATTTCTTTTTAAGTACAAAAAATTAACTTTGAATTAAATATTTTTATAAATAAGATATTTTTGAGTAAAGTAATATTATGACTATTTAATATTAAATAAGTTTTTTTATCATTATCGTTAACTAAACTATTTTATTAACAAGAGCATTTGACCAATACAATAACTGATTATCTTGGTATGATAATTGTCAATTATAGATACAATTTTGGTTAATTTATATAAGAGTATTTTATTATTAAGAGTTTTAATTGAAATAATTGAGGAGACTGATGTTAAATTCACCTACAAAACCAAAGGACAACACAACAAAAAATCTTCTGAATCCTGATATAGCCAATAATGAACTGGAACTGGAATTAGAAGAGTACACTAAATCTGCTGTAAGAAAAATCAGATTTACAGTAATGATTAAACCAGCTATAATTTCACTAATAGCTCTTTTCATTTCATTTTATCTCGATCTTTCAGAAGTGCCGATATTAGGAAATATAACTATAGATATAGCCAAAGCGTTATTCCCCACATGGCAGCCTGTAACAGGAGATATAGAGCCTTTTAGATTCTGGTGGCTTCCGCTAATATCATACTCACTCTTTGTTTTGTTTGCTTACTTTGCATATAATAAACTTAAACTTGAAATTATCAGAACACCGGCAAGCGGAACAATTGACAGAATAATAAATTCCTACACAAGTATAATTGACAGTATCGCAACAGCTTTGCCTTTGATCGGTGCAGCTATATTGCTGATAAGTATTAAACTTGGTGAGGAAGTATTTTTAGGCTTATCGGTTCCTTTTGAAATAAAAGCATTGATAGTGCTGGCATTGGGTAAATTGTTTGAGCCGGTTCTTGATCAGCTTGGAGTTGAGTTTCAAACAGTAGTTAATCATGTTTCTGATATCAAAGAAAAATATTTTTCCAGAATCCAGGTTGAAAATTCTAAAAACCTGCTCAAACAGTTAAATCAAACAGGTTCAGGATTAGGTACCGGATTAGGTTATGGAACTGAGTTGTCATTAGTTGAAGTTGAAAAAATCAGAACTCTTATAGAGCAATCAGCAAAACTCAGCGAAATAATGAAAGTTAATTTCAACGCTATCAGTACACTATCTGATAAAATTAATCAAATAGAAGGTATAAGCTCACAAAAGATAACTGAATTAAGTGCGCTGGCAAACTCAATAAATCAGGCTTCTCATTCATTGAGTGATGAAAAAACCATTGCCGGATTAAAACATTTAGAAGCAATCGTCGTAAAGAAATAAAGAAGAAAGAAAATGTTAAATAAAAACAGAGATAGTAAATTTGTTATATACCAGGTGTTATACATTTTTGTAATTACTGTACTTGCTTTAAAAGGTGCCGATCTTGATTTGCGAAGAGTTGCGTTAGAAGAAGAAACTGTTAATAAATCTGTAAGGGATTCTCTTATTGCAGTTTTAGATTCTCTTTATTCACTTGGAATTGATTTTTCTATTAAAATTGATCCGAATGTTGTAGTAGAAAATGAAAAAATGCGCGAACAACTGGCTACCTTAAACAAAAAACTTGAAGTGCTGAAAGACTATGTTCCGCCTCAGCAGCCTGATGAAAAGAAAGAAGAGAAAGTTGAAGAACAAACTCTTCTTCAATCACCAATATCTGTAAAACAAACATTTATACAATACACCTGGAACATTGCACGCAACACCGGAACAGTTCCGGCAAGCATTTATGATCCTAAAAAAATGAATACACCTTTAGTAACTGTTCCGCCGGGACAAGAAAAACAATTTGATCTGACTGACCAGACTGAGGTAGTATTAAAATTCGGTTCGCAGGAAGAAAGAATAAAAGTTTTACCAAACAAACCGCCTGAAGTGAAAATAGAAAGAGTTACAACCAAAATGAACTCTGCAAATATTTATGTTAAAGAACTTCAGAGGATAACTGTATTTAAAGTTACAATACTAGATCAAAGACCGGATCAGTTAAAAGTTACATATACCGGACCGATATCAGTTACAGGTCCTGTAAAAGACAGTAACGGAAATCTGATTTATAATGTTTCTCTAAAAATAGCCAGTACTGAAAATGCTTTTGATTCATGGCTTGATAAAAACGGCGGCTTACGCGAATCTGATGGCAGATATAAAGTTAATTTTTTCTTTAATGTTGTTGATGAAATATCAAAAGACAGAGTTCAGGTAGGAGATTCATTCTTCTTTACAGAGTTTTCTAATTAATTATTTATGGTAAACAAATTAAAATGAACGCATACA
>JAVEUY010000132.1:0-7097 GCA_034005315.1 Ignavibacteriaceae bacterium
CGTTAGATGAAGAAGCTCTTTTATATTCAGTTGAAGTTATGCATGTGTTAGCTGAACTTAGAAAAAGAAATTTGTTTGACACAAGAACTGAAAATGGACTTGGCACGGGCTGGGAGCAGTTACTGGATCACATGCTAACTGAATCAGATGAAATAACTATTGGCTCTTTGAGTTATGATCTAATTGCAGTTAAAGATTTAATAAATATGATAGTCTCTGAAACAGAAACAGAAACTTTATTTTTAGATTGGACTAATGTAGACTTATATACACAAGAAACTTTTGAATGGAGCTGCATTAAAGCGGGAGAAACTTCTGGCGAAAGATATAACACTCCAACAAGTGATATTGATGATTGTTATATGATGCCTCAGCAAGTAATTTGCATGGGACAAAATGCAATCTATTCTCCAAACGAATATACTGATAGTATGAAAGCAGACAGTCCTTCATTATTTGAATTGCTTTCTCTTTTTTGTTCTATCTATGCTTTATATTTTATTCCAAAAGATGCAACAACTTTTTATGTTGTCAGTGAAAAAGAAGTTGCAACAGGATATTTTGATGATGATGAGATATATGATATTGAAACAGAAATAGAACTAACTGAAAGCTGGGGCACTAAGAGTTCTTATTCAACATTAGATCATAAGCTATGGTTCGTTTCAAGTGTTTCTTCTTATGATAGCGGAACAGCTTATTATAATGGAGATTATGTTGCTTATGAAGGAAATATTTATCGAGCAACGTTTGGATATTATAATGCACCGGATCCTGAAACAGGTTCAATAGTTGGAATTGCGCCTTCAGATCCTGACTATTGGATGCAAGTCACACTTGATGTTGAAATGACTGCTTACATTGATCCGATACAAACTACAGAATGGTTCGTTAGTTATGAATATTCTCTTGGAGTAAAGCCAACTTCTTTAGATTGGTATGATAACTTTAATATTATAGTGATGGACGGAACAGTTGGTTATGTTTCAATTGCTGCAGCTGATTCAGAATTAACTCCGTTATATTATCAGAGAAGATCAAAACTTCTTTCTTATAAAAGGACAACTATTATAACAGATGCAAGCAAAGTATTTAGTGCAACGTTAAAAGATTATGATTTAGTTTCTGTTTCTGATATTAACAATGACATAATTGAAGTGGAGTATTGCGAATGAGTATTTTTGGAACTTCTTATCCGAAATTTCTCGGAAATCCGGAGACAACTTTAGATGAAATCCTTTTAGAAAAATCCGTTATATTAAAAGACGAGCCGGAACAGGATAGCTATAATGTAAAAGCTGTTAGAACTGGCAGAAGAAAATTTATAAATGCTGGGAAGCATTGGATATTTCAGGTTAAGGTTCATTTGTGGAAATATGACGACCCGCAGGAGAAATATTTAGAATTAAAAAATTATGAATGCACTAAGGTTTATCTATACAGACGAGCGGACGGAAATTTAATGAGTAATGTTGCCGGAGAGCCGGTTAATTTTTTATTGAAAAGTGTTGAACGAGGTTATTTAGAAAATAATAAATACAGAGATTATGTTGTTCTTACTTTTTTGTCATTGGATTATATTGATAATGGATTATCTATAAACGGAGAATGGGCAGAAATACAACCCATAGGGGATATAAATAGTAATTGGATTTACTCTGCTTCTAATTATTCAGGAACTAAAATACTATTAGCCATAGAGGGAGGCGGAGTATATTTGTCTAATGATTATGGAGAGACTTGGGCTGAGGTAATAAATGTAGGTAATAGGACATGGAATGCTTTAGGTATAAATCCTTTGGGTAATATTATGCTTGCTTGTGCAATAGGCCAGGGCGCTTATATGTCAACCGACAGTGGGGAAAATTGGGAACAGCTTGTGATAGGCGGACTAACTAATGCAGGTTGGACTTCTTTTGTTCCCGATTATGATGGAAGCGTTTTATTTATTGCTGATTATGAAAGAAGACTTTATTTATCAACAGATGCAGGAGAAACTTGGACAGAGCCAAGACCATTTGGCGATGTAAATAAAAATTGGAGTGCAGTTGGAACAAATCACAATGGTTCTGTTTTAGTGGCTTGTTGCAATACCGGAAGAGTAGTTGTTTCGACAAATGGCGGAGCAGATTGGAATGAAGCTCAGCCAGCTGGAGATGATGACAAAACTTGGTATAGTATCTCGGTTAATAATTCAGGACAGCATATTTATTTGAGCGGGAATAATGTTTTTTATAAATCGTCAGACTACGGAGCGACTTGGATTGAAATGCACCCGAATGGAAATAATATGGATGGTTCTTGGCAAAGCATTAGAGCAGATGCACTTGGTAGGACTTGTATAGCTTGTGCAAAAAATGAGAGAGTATATTGGACACGAAATTATGGCGAGACTTGGGAAGAAACTATGCCAACTGGAGTTGCAGAAAATAAACAATGGCTTTGTGTAACTTGCAATGGACAGGGAACTGTTTTTACTTCTGCCGTTTATGGTGGCAGAGTATACCTTTGGAAATCGGAGTCTTTATGATATTCGGAGTTAACGCACCTCAATTTATTTATGACCCGACAGGAGTTAATGAAACTGTTTTATTGGATTATATCATTCCCTTAAGGGACGAAGCGGAACAGGAAATATTAATCCATCAAAGTATTTTTACAGGACACAGAGAATTTATACAAAAAGGTTTCCATTGGATTTATGAATGTAAATTGCATTTATTCAAGTATGATAATCCGCTTTTGAAATATGAGGAATTGAAACAATACGAAGGCTTATTGGTAAGATTTTATAGACACAGAGACGGAGACTACTTAAAAGATTCGACAGGTGCAGAGGTAGAAATGTTTTTGGAAAGTGTTGATGAAAGTTATTATCAAACAACTGACTATAAGGATTTATTATTATTAAAATTCAAAAGCAGTAACTATGTAGATTTAGCTAAAAATTTAGAAAGTTAAAAAATGATAACAAATATTGATATAGAGAAGCTTAAAAAAATATTCATAGAGAAAGGACAGAAATTATCTCAACTCGTGGTAGGAGTTATTAGTTGGGCTAATATAACAAGTAAGCCGATTGTATTCCCGCCAGACAGTCATACTCACGAAGTTGCAGATATTACCGACTTTCCAACAATCAACGAAGGTTTAGTAGGAACAAAAGAAGTTGATGAAACTGATATTGCAGATGAAAAGATTTTGGAATATGATTCCACTTCGGGCAAACTTGTTTATATAGAAAAACCAACAGGCGGAGGCTCGGGATTTTTTAATAACTTAGATGCAACTACAGACCCGACAGGTGATGATGATGAAACAGAAGGATATGAAATCGGAAGTTTGTGGTTTAATATAACAGACAATAAAATTTGGCAATGTATTGATCCGACTTCTCCGAGTGCGGTGTGGATTGAATTAACAGCAACAGGCGAGGGAACTTTACCAACTACTGGAAATGACGGAGACATTTTAGTAAAAGACTCCAGGGAAACTGCTGGCTCAATTTGGCTTCCATTTTATGCTCATTCTTATGCAATAAATTATGCAGACATAGTGGAATCAATTTCAAACTTGGTAAGTTATTATAGATTTAATGAAAGTTCAGGTTCAACACTTGAAGACGAAACAGAAACAAATGACGGGACTCTTAATATTCCAACAAGCAGTTATCAAAGACAGGGCGCAATTTATAGAGATACAAATAGAAGTGTTTATTTTACAGGTTCAAGTTCTTACTATGCAAACCTCGGACAGCCAGCAAGTTTAGAATTTGACCCTGATGCAGATGAGTATTCTTTTAGCCTTTGGCTTTGCACTTCATTTGCCGGAACTTATAGTGTAATATCAAGAGCAGACCCGAGTGCAAATAGACATCTTTATATTTACTGCACCATTGATAGAAAATTTGTTGTCCATCATGGTGGAGGCGGAACAGTTGGAACAGCTTTAAGCACTACTCAACCTTGGAAATGGGTTCACTTAGTTTTTGTAAATAAAAATATAAGTGGTACATTGAAATACACTCTTTATGTTGATGGTTTTCCAGACCCCTTGCTTACAAATATTACTTCAGACAGTAATACACAAGCCATTGATTGGTTAATAGGAATGAGGAGATCAAGCGGAAACACAGGGCTTGCTATTCCTTTAATTGGAATGTTTGATGAACTTGCTATTTTTGACAAAGCACTAACACAGGAAGAAGTTGATTTACTTAATTCCGCTGGAAGAAATAAAGGATTTTAATTTTGGATTTGAAAGAAAAAATAAAAATAAGATTGCAGGTTTATTCTGAGTTAATAAATAAGCCTGAAGATGAAGCTTTGTATTATGCCTTAGGACTTGCTAAAATGTTTTTTGAATTACAGAAAAGATTTGAACAACAAAAAGACTTAAAACTTAATTTTGTTAAAGCTGATTTTTCATTAGAATTAAAATTAGAACAACAGAAAATAAATAAATCATTATATTATCAGAAGAATAAAACATATATTAACAATAAAAGAAAAACTCTTAAACTAATAAAGAAAGGCACGTGAGTTATGAAAAAAAATCTATTAAGTATTTTAATGCTTGTAATGATTTTTTGTGTTTCAGTTTATCCGCAAAAAACCATTTATAAATATTTACAGAATACTTATGACAGTACAACCGCGGCTAATTATGACACTCTAACTGTTTTCAATTTAGGAAGACAGTATGAACAAGCAAGTCTTATAGTTGAAAACACTGGAGCAGTTGCTTGCACTCTTTCAGTTACTGGCGGAACTTTTGTCAGGAACTCTGATGAATGGACTATCAAAAATATTGCAGGAGTAACTGATACTAATTATTTTGTGATTCCTATAAACAGCAATGCGGGTGCAAACACAACTTCATTTATAGTAGGAAGTGGTGCAACATTGTTTTATGAAATAAAAAAACCATACCTTGAGTTGTTAAAAGTATATATCACTCAGAATGCAGGTGGCAAAGTTAAACTATTTTTAGAAACAGGCGAATCAGTTAAAAAGTAAAGGACAATAATATGAAAAAGATTTTATCACTTATGGTTTTATTTGTTTTGTTAGTTGCTTGCAATGGCAACGGACAACCAAAAAATGATTATGAGATAGGGACAACGGCAGTAACTGGAATTACTAAATATCATTTTTTCTTAGAGAAGAAAGGTGCAAGTCCTTATCAGCTCACACAAGGAATGGACTATCTTAGTCCGAGTGTAATAACTTTGAAAGTCGGAGAATCAATAACAATTTCTGATACAAGCCTTGTTGCTTTAGTTACTAACAGATTGCCATATAGAAAAAACTTTGAGATCTCTGTTGCTAATGTTAAAGACAAAGCAGGAAATTTAATTGATCCGAATCATAAATCTGTTTGGTATTTTTATAATGGTTATGCGCCGAATAAATTTCCAAATACAAATGTAGAAATAGAAAGAAAATAAAATGGAAGAATTTTTTCAACAGCATCCAGCTATAGCCTATGTATTAATAGGAGGACTAATCGGATTAGTATTATTTCTTATTAAGACATTAATTACTGATAATAAAGCGGAGTTAAAAGAAGTAGCAGAAAAATCCCGGGAAATAGAAAAAAATTATTTACATAGGTTCGAAGAAATAAAAAATTCAGCTGAAAGCAATCATAGAGAAATAATGAGAATGATTGAAACTGTAAATGTTAAGCTTGCAATAATAACTGAACAAGTAAGTGCTCAGAAAAATATTTACGAGATGGTACAAAGAGCAAAAACAATTCAAAGAGAAAAGGATAAATAATATGGAACAATTTATAGTTAGTTTATTTGGTGACTTTTCAATTATTGCAATTCCATTTGTTGCCGGAATAACTTGCAGCTTTATTATTGAAGCTATCAATCAAATTACTCCGGAGTGGCTAAGAGCAAGATTTATAGTTCCGCTTGTTTGTTTTATTGTTGGAGTCTTTTTGATCTTTGCTTTTCCACATATTGTTCAAGGCTGGATTGATAGCATATTGATTGTGACTATAAACTTAGTTTTTGCAATAGTGTTTTATAAATTTGCTGGAACTTTAGTAGTTCAAAAAATTATTGGTAAAGCAGTTAACGTAGTTAGTAAAAAAACTGATGAATAAAATAATTATAATTCTTTTAACAGTTATCCTATTGCTGTTGGTTTATTTGTCATTCAAATCAAATGACAACTCTGATTATATTGAACAGCTTGAACAGCAAAACACTTTGATCACTGAAGAGATAGAAGGATTAAAATTAGAAATAAATATTAAGCTTGACAGTTTGAAAGTAATTGAAAAAAAAGAAACAATCATAAAGAATTATTATAATGAAATTTTTACTCAGATCGATTCCATTACTTCTTTTGATCTTATTTATAGTATGCTTCGACAAAAACTCGATAGCCTTGGCTCAGCAAGACTCAACTAAATTAACTTTGACAGAATTAAAACAAACACTTGGACTTTTGAATGAGCTCGAATATCGAAGAGAAGAAAAAAACACATTCTTATATAAGGAAAGCATTTATAAAAGTATCATTAAAGATTATCAAGATGGTGAAGAACTCTATAAACAAAAAATAATAAACTTAGAAAATATAGTTGAAGCTGTCAAGCCTGCATGGTATAATAATTTTTGGACAGGGGCTGCTGTTTCTACTGTAGTTTTAACAACAATCTTTTTATTAGTGAGGTGACTATGTTTTACTTTTGGTTTTACTTTTCATTATTTCTTTTTGCTTGGTATACTTCTAAGCTATTAAAAAATAAAATGACTGATCAATATTGGCACATTCCACAAGTGCTTTTTTTGTTCTCAGTTTATTTAATGCCGTTTGCTTATTCATTTGACTTTTTATATTTGCCAAAAATATTTTTTCTTGGCTGTCAATTTCCATTTTTATTTAACACTTCAATCAATGCTTATAGAAAAGATGAACTCGGATCCGGTTGGTATAAACATTTGGGAAAATATGATTGGGTAAGCTATGATCAAACAGTTTTTCTTTTTGCTTTTGGATTAGTTGGAACAATAATTTATGGAGTATTTTTATGATGAACAATAGAGAAGATGATTTTGATAATGCCTTTGAGAT
>JAVEUY010000133.1:0-7095 GCA_034005315.1 Ignavibacteriaceae bacterium
CGAATCAAACCATTCTGTATATAACAAGGTTGAAGATGTTAAACAGCTTAAAATATTTCAGTTTAAAGATGGAACTCTGAATAATGTATATGGAGATATTTATCCGTCAAGAGATCAGATAAAACAAATACTTAACACAAAAGTGGATAGCTTATTTAGTGATAGCTGGCTGAAGATAAATTTTAATTCAGAAAAATATGAAGCTTATCTACTCAAATCTGAAGAAAACGATTCTGAAATCCTGACAGTTGTGGCAATTCAGGAAAGTGCTTTTTCGTGGGACCTGTTTAAGTTTTTTAAGATATTCATAGTCCACTCATTGTTTATAATAATTGCTTATTTACTGATAATAATCTTTCGTGTACGCAAGATAAATTTAACATTCAAAGCCAAACTTTTACTTTCCTTTCTTATCATCTCAATTATTCCAGTTATTGTGCTGGCAATTTATAACACAAATCTGGTTACCGAACGAGGTAAAGAAGAAATATTAAACGAACTTAGTCAAAGAGCAGACTATATTGAAAAAAATCTGAGCGCACAATTAAACAAGTACAATACAAGAGATATAATAACAGCTTCACAAAATGCATCTGATGAACTAGGAATATCATTTGGTTTGTATTCTTCAACCGACGAGATATATAATTCGAATGATATATATAATAAAATCGGATTGATTCACAGTAAACTAAATCCTAAAGCATATTATTTTTTAAATTATTTAAAGTATCAGGAATTTATTACATCCGAAAAAGTTAACGATTATCAGTACGATTCTTATTTCAGATTTATTCGTATGAAAGATAAGGAGTATATCCTTTCGGTTAATGATGCGTTTAATAAAATCAGAGTTACTATTTCTACTAATGAAATTAATGTTGTTATATTCGGAATTTATTCCTTTGCAGTAATTATCATAATAATCATCAGTACTATTTTTGCCAACCAGATTTCCCAGCCGATTCAAAGATTAACAAAAGCTACTGATGCTGTATCCAAAGGCGATTTGAATGTTACGATTGAACATAATGAAAGAGGCGAACTTAAAGACCTTCTTGATGGTTTTAATCAAATGACTTCTGAGCTTAAGAAAAATCAGGCTGAGATTGCTGAAATGGAAAGAGAAGCTGCATGGAAAGAAATGGCAAAACAGGTTGCACACGAAATAAAAAATCCTCTTACTCCCATGAAGCTGGCTTTGCAGCAATTAATTATTTCTTATAAAGATAAAAGTAAAAATTTTGATAAACTGTTTGAGAAAGTATCTACTACTGTGTTAAATCAGATTGAAAATCTGAATCACATTGCATCAGAGTTTTCACACTTTGCTAAAATGCCAAGTCTTAAAATTGAAGAAGTTGATCTTTTGAATGTGCTTAATGATACCGTAAATATGTTTATGCATGAAAAAACGAAATTTACTGTTAACACAGAATTGAAAAACACTATTATTGATGCTGACCTGGGTCAGCTAAGAAGAATGTTTATTAATCTTATCAGAAATTCCATACAAGCCGATGCTGTAATAATTAATCTGGATGTTATACAGAATGAGAATAAATATATATTAACTATTAAAGATAATGGTACAGGTATTCCTGAGCTGCAGAAAGAAAAAATCTTTGATGAAAATTTTACAACAAAAAAACATGGAATGGGATTAGGATTAAGTTTGGCAAAAAGATTTATGAGTAATATAAATGGAGAAATTAATCTTAAAGAAAGCAGTAATGAAGGATCAACATTTGAATTGATTTTTCCGGTAAAAAATTAATTTTAACGAATGAACAAACTAACCCCAAATCAAAAATCAGCACTTGATACGAAAGGGAATTTAGCTCTTACAGCAAATGCCGGCTCCGGTAAAACTTTTGTCCTTGCAAGAAGATATCTGAATGCACTAACAGAAGATAAACTTGATATATCAGGTATTGCTGCTATTACTTTTACAGATAAAGCAGCAAGCGAATTATATAACAGAATAAGCAGGTTAATTGATGAATCCATTGAAGCTTGCACTGATAAAAAAGAACAGGAAAGATTAGGAAGAATCAGAAGACAGCTTGTATCAGCAAACATTTCCACAATACACTCATTTTGTATAAACATTTTAAGAGATTATCCGGTTGAATCAAACTTAGATGCCGGATTCATTCCAATTGATGAAAAATTATCACAGGAATTAATTGAGCTGTCAGTTGAAGAAAGTATTAAAAATTGTTTTGATGATCCATCAGCTAATGATGAAATAAAAGACCTTATAAGAGTACTTGGCTCTAAAAGCAGATTGTTAAAACAAATTGTAAAGCTGATTGAAAACAGAAAAAATGTTCAGATATTACAGAATAAAATTTATTTGCAGGATAAATCCGGAATTAAAGATTACTTTAACAAAACTTTTCAGGAATATTTCAGCCGGATTTGGAATGGTGTTAGAGAAATATTTTTGGATTACTTACAGCAGATCAATAGCGCGGTATTAATTTCTGATCCCGGAAATAAAAGTGCTGATGAGTTGATTCCGTTACTTTCAGTATTAAAGAAAAGTAAATCATCAAATGAAATTATCTTTTCTTTAGATAAGATCAGGTTGCTTGTCTTTACAATCGGTTTAACAATTAAAAAACAAGGATATCTTAGTAAAGTAAAAAAAGAAATATTTCTTGCAGATAAAGTCAGAGAAGTTGAAGATATTTTTTCAGACATTCATAAATTTAATGTACCTGAAGAAAATTCCGATAATGAAATTAAACTTGCTGACTTTGGAATAAAACTATTAAAAGTATTTGATAACAGTTTACTAACCTATGAAAGAAAAAAGAAAGCAGAAGGTTATATCGATTATGAAGATATACTGCTTTATGTAAAACAGCTTCTTCAAAAGTCTGAAGTTCAGAAAAATCTTGCAGAAAAATACAAGCTAATAATGGTAGATGAATTTCAGGATACGAATGAAATTCAATATCAGATATTCTTACCGCTGCTTGATTATTTAAAAAAAGGAAATCTGTTTATTGTCGGCGATGAAAAGCAAAGTATTTACAAATTCAGAGATGCAGAAATTGAAATCTTTAATCTTACACGAAATGATATTAAAAATGCAGGCAGTAAAAATAATTTATTAGTTCTGCCCGATAGCTTCAGAATGAGTCCTGAAATATGTGTGTTCTGTAATCATATATTCAGAAAAATATTTAAAGATCCGGTTGAGTTATTTGGTGAAGTTCCTGCTGCTGATTTGATATGTGCACGTAGAGAAAAAGTTGATGGTAAAGTAAGTTTCCTGATCAAGATTGAAGATCCGGAATCAGAAGTTACTGAAGAACAAATGATTATTAGGAAAATAAAACAAATCAAAAATCAATCTGGTTACAATTATTCTCACTTCACTATTTTGGTCAGAAAGCGAAAACATTTTGAAAATTTTGAAAAAGAATTAAACAAAAATAAAATCCCTTATTCCATTGTCGGCGGAAGGGGATTTTATCAAAGGCAGTCTATCAGCGATATTTTTAATTACTTATCATTTCTATCTGATAAAAATAACAATACAGCATTAGCCGGAGTTTTAAGGTCACCGTTTTTTAATATAAGTGACAGCGATTTATATAAAATATCCTTACAGAATGGAAGAAGCTTTTGGGAAAAACTAAATAAATTTTCACAGGAAAATGATTCAAGCACTATCGTTGATACATTAAATGAAAATCTGGCGCTGTGTAATTCACTTAATATTTCGCGGTTAATAGAAAAACTTATTACTGATAACAATTACCTGGCAACTGTTTCATCAAGAATAGATGGAAATCAGGAAGCTGCTAATGTTTTTAAACTAATTAATATCGCAAGAAATTTTAATGCTACGGGATTCAGAAATCTTTATGACTTTATCAATTATCTGAAAGATGCAATAAGTGAATCTGTTGATGAAGCACAGGCTTCCGGTATTGTTGATACTGATGCAGTAAAACTGATGACAATCCATCAGGCTAAAGGTCTTGAGTTCCCGATTGTTTTCTTATGTAAGACTGAAGAAATAAGTCAGAAGTCAATTGCAAAAACAGGAGAAGTAATCGTTGATAAAGAATTTGGTTTGTTAACAAAACTTCCGAAAAATGATGAATACTTTGATGATTATTTTTCTGCTCCAATAGTGGATCTTTACAACTTTATGACTGCAAAAAAAGATCATGCTGAATTAAAAAGGCTTCTTTATGTTGCAGTAACAAGGGCACAGGATCAGCTATATATTTCCGGTACAATTAAGGAAGATAAAGTACTAAATAAAAATTCTTTTTTATCATTGCTTGCTTTGGGATTAAACAGTGATTTTAGTTCAGATAAGATTAATATATCTGAGGATTTAAGTTATCTTAAGTTTGATGGAGACAGATATTTCAGTGAAACAGATAAGTTAAATCTTGAAATTAATTTCCAAAAGGAAATTGAAGATATAGAAATACATGCTGATGATAATGAAAAAGAAATATCCGGTCTGAAAATCTATACTGAAGGACCATATTCACATGAAAAACTGGAAATTATTTCTGCTTCCAAAGTATCGATATATAATCAATGTCCGTTAAAATATTATTTAACTTATGAATCAGGTTTTTCAAAGCTTAATTCGTTACAACACACACATATAAATTTGTCGTCGTTGGAAAATGAGTATGATGCAGATTCTTTGGATGATTCAGATGATTTTAACATAGAGAATTTAGTAGAGCAGGACAAAAATATTTCCACAAATATTGATGCTTCGCTATATGGTAAAATGTTTCATCTTTGTATGGAGAAAAACTTAAGAGTTGATGAAATAGATAAATACTTAAATATTGATAAAAGCATTAAGGATTTTGAAAGATACTCAGACTTATTAAAAACTGATTTGAAAAAAATTCAGGAATCAAATTTTGCTAAAAATTATTTGAGCCTACCTTCGTATAAAAATGAATTTGAGATTTATATACAAGAGAAAGATTATTTTTTACATGGAATAACTGACCGGATAATATTTGATAAAAACAAAATAATTATTTGTGATTATAAAACCGATAACATTGAATTAAAAGAAATTAAAAAACATTCTGAATATTATTTAATGCAATTGAAATTTTATTTATATATTTCCAGTAGATTATTTAGTGATTTTGAGATATTTGAGGGAAATTTGATATTTATAAAACATCCTGACGATATGTTTTCAATCAGATATACCAAAAAGGAATTAGAATCCCTTGAAAAGGAAATAACTGAAATTATTTTAAATATCAGAAATAAAAAGTTTGATAAAAATTTACATCATTGCAGACTTTGTTCATTCTCAGATTCTGCAAACAGATGTATAATTAACTAAATAGTGGTTACCAAATATGAAAAAACAATTAACACTATTAAGAGACATTAAAGAAATAGAAAAGCAGATCAACAAAGCACTTTCAGGTGTTTTGTGCATTCATCTTTCCATAGAAAAATTAATGCAATTTGCCTGCAATTTTATTTATCTGGATAAGAATATCTATACCTATCTTGATACAACTGATGAAAATTATGAACATATTAAATATGGCTCACTTGGAAGCTTTACAATTTTATCTGATGAGAAAGTTAATACTAAATCAACGGGACTAACTTACAAACTTTCTTACATTACTATTAATGGGGAGATAAAAGAAGTTGATGATGCTAAACTTGCTGAACAGATTAAGGAACTTTATCGCTCCAAATATTCTCCATCAGAAAAAGCTGAAAATTATAAAGCAGGGGATAATCTTATACCTGTTATTCTTGATTCAAATGAGATTAAGGCTTTAATTGAAGAAGGCAATTAAATCATTCCTTTTTATTCTTCCAATAAATCCGGAGAATTAACTTGTTAAATTATGTTTGGCTTGCTTTACTCTTTCTTGGAATTGCTTCCGCTCTTTTTGTTGATGTCAGTGACATTACCAACAACACTTACAAGAATAATGTTCCTCTTGCTGTAACCGTTCAAATGGCAGGAACTGGTAATAATCAAGATCCTGGTTTAGAGCTAAAAATAACACCTGAAAATTATAATAAGTATTCCAACAGCCAGGAGAAATCCGAAATTATAATTAAAGGTTTGGGATCATTTTCATCCGACAAAAAATCAATTCAGTTATATCTTTCAATTGATAAATCAGAACCTGAATATCTGCAGACTATTGCTAAAGCTTCGGGAAAAGATAATGATCTGCTTGCTAATGCAGTAATTACTTCTCAACTGGATTCAGTTACTTAT
Organism: Ignavibacteriaceae bacterium; assembly: GCA_034005315.1. Lineage (GTDB taxonomy): Bacteria > Bacteroidota > Ignavibacteria > Ignavibacteriales > Ignavibacteriaceae > IGN3. The sequence continues at coordinate 6,272 of JAVEUY010000133.1, forward strand.
TCAGCAAATGTATATTTTGAAAAGATAAGTTTCATTGAGATGAAAAAAGTAACAAACGATGCAATTAAAATTGCTCAGACAGCAGTTGAAATTGCATTGGGTTTAATTGGAATTATGGCTCTCTGGCTTGGTGTAATGAAGGTTGCTGATGATGCAGGACTGATTAAAATTATTGCAAATATTTTAAAACCTGTCACTAAAAGATTATTTCCGGAGGTTCCGCCCGATCATCCAGCAATTGGTTCAATGGTTATGAATATTTCTGCAAATATGCTTGGACTTGGAAATGCGGCAACACCGTTTGGATTAAAAGCTATGGAAGAGCTTGATAAGCTTAATCCAAACAAAGGTACTGCAACTAACTCTATGGTTACTTTTCTTGCTATCAATACTGCTGGAATGACCTTAATACCAGCTACTGCAATTGCTGTTCGTGCTGCTGCCGGCAGTTCGGATCCTACAATTATTATCGCCACATCGCTTTTTGGTTCAACTTGCGCTACAATAACTGGGATAACAGTTGCAAAGTTGTTTGAAAAATTTCCGATTCAAAAAGGCGGATTTGGCGATTGGCTGAAAAGTAATATTAAATTTTTAATAACTGTTATTTCACTTGTATCTATTATTGTTCTGACATTTTCAACAGGGTTATCAAAATCAATTGGCTCTCTTTTCAGTTTCCTTCCGCCAACATTTTTTAAAGATTTAATAACAATGGTTTCAACTTTAGCAATCCCGGCTTTGATTTTTATTTTTATTGGTTACGGTGCTATTAAAAAAGTCAGAGTGTATGAACAATTTGTTGAAGGAGCTAAAGTAGGATT